>CAJWCT010000001.1 GCA_913031385.1 uncultured Flavobacteriales bacterium
AGATTAGAGATAGACTAGCTGGGGGGAAAGGCTCTATACCAATGGCTGGGACAGCAGTATATATGACACCTTATTCTAGGTTTAATAAGTATTCATGGGAGAAAAAAATTGTAAAACGCGATTGGTTGTATCAAAATCCTATAGACATCTTAATTAAAGCCTCTAATGGAGCTTCAGATTTTGGAAACAAATTTGGTCAACCTCTAATTTGTGGTTCCGTTTTAACTTTTGAACATCAAGAAAATAATGATATTCAAGGTTATGATAAAGTAATAATGTTAGCAGGGGGTATTGGGTATGCAAAAGCAACTGATGCTATAAAAGAAAATCCAAAATTAGGTGATAGAATAATTGTAATGGGAGGTGAAAATTATAGAATTGGAATGGGTGGTGCTTCAGTTTCCTCAGCTGATACAGGTGAATTCTCATCTGGAATAGAATTAAATGCTATTCAGAGATCAAATCCTGAAATGCAGAAAAGAGTTGCAAATGCAATTAGAGGAGTTATTGAAAGTGAAGATAATTTTATTATTTCCATTCATGACCATGGAGCTGGAGGCCATCTAAATTGCCTAACAGAATTAGTAGAAAATTCTGGTGGAATTATAAATATTGACAAACTACCAATTGGAGATTCAACATTGTCATTTAAAGAAATCATTGGAAATGAATCACAAGAAAGAATGGGATTGCTGGTAAATGAAAAGAAATTAGAAGTCCTTAAAAAAATATGTGAAAGAGAAAGAGCTCCTATATATGATGTTGGTCATGTTACAGATAATGGAAAATTTACTATTAAATCAGATAAAATAAGCACAAAAGCTGTTGATCTAAAACTTAAACATTTTTTTGGAAGCTCCCCTACTACTATAATTGAAGATGTCTCATTTCAAAAAAATTATAGTGAACTTAACTATAACTCAAATGATTTTTATATTCATCTAAAAGAGCTTTTTAAACTTGAAGCTGTTGGTTGCAAGGATTGGTTAACTAATAAAGTAGACAGATGTGTTGGAGGTAAAGTAGCTAAACAGCAATGTGTAGGGCAATTGCAATTACCACTGAATAATTGTGGCGTAATGGCTTTAGACTATAATGGAAACAATGGAATTGCAACATCAATTGGACATTCACCCATATCAGGGCTAATCGACCCTATTGCGGGGAGTAGAAACAGTGTTACAGAAGCATTAACTAATATAATTTGGGCCCCATTAAAAGATAATATTGAAGGAGTATCATTATCAGCAAATTGGATGTGGCCATGTAAAAATAAAGGTGAAGACAGCAGATTATATGAAGCTGTTTCGACAATATCAGAATTTGCAATTGAACTGGGGATAAATATTCCAACAGGAAAAGATTCACTTTCTATGACTCAAAAATACAATGACAGAGAAGTTTCAGCTCCTGGAACTGTAATCATTAGTGCAGTGGCACATTGTAATGATATAACTAGAGTTGTTGAGCCAGTTTTTAATTCCAGATTTGGTAATATATACTATATTAATGTGTCCTGTGATGATTATAAGTTAGGAGGAAGTTCATTTGCACAAATATTGGGAGAAATCGGCAAAAAAACTCCAACTACAAAAGATTCAAATTTTGTAGTAAATGTATTCAATACTATTCAAGGCCTTATTAGAAAAGACTTAATTATTGCTGGTCATGATGTAGGTTCAGGTGGTTTAATAACTACTATTATGGAGATGTGCTTTGCAGATAATAATATTGCTGCAAATATTGATCTTACAACAATAGGTGAAAGAGATTCAATAAAGTTGCTTTTTTCAGAAAACCCTGGTATAGTTGTTCAGTCAAAAGATGAGTCAATAGAAAAAATTTTAAATAATAAAGGAATTGATTATTACAAAATTGGTAGCGTAACTACAGAAAAAAATTTATTACTTAAAAATCATTCCGACTCATATGAAATAAATATACAAGAATACAGAGATTATTGGTTTAAAACTTCAATGCTTCTTGATAAAAAACAAACTGCTAATAATCTTTCAGAAATAAGATATACTAATTATAAAAAACAACCATTAAATTTTAAATTTCCAACAGGTTTTTCAGGGGACAAGCCAATAGCTCTTAAAACGGAATACCGACCAAAAGCTGCTGTAATAAGAGAGAAAGGGAGCAATAGTGAACGCGAATTAGCTAATGCATTATTTTTAGCAGGTTTCCAAGTTAAAGATGTTCATATGACTGATCTCATTACGGGAAGAGAAAATTTAGAAGATGTACAATTTATAGGAACAGTCGGAGGCTTTTCTAACTCTGATGTTTTAGGATCTGCAAAAGGTTGGGCAGGAGCATTTTTATACAATGAAAAAGCAAAGGAATCAATTAATAATTTTATTTCTAGAAAAGACACTTTATCAATTGGTGTATGTAATGGCTGCCAACTTTTTATGGAATTAGAAGTTGTTAATCCAGATCATGAGATCCATGGAAAAATGACTTTTAATGATTCAAATAAGCACGAAAGTGGATTTACCTCTGTAAATATTCAAAAAAATAATTCAATAATGATGTCATCATTAGAGAATTGTAATTTAGGTGTATGGATAAGTCATGGTGAGGGAAAATTTAACCTGCCCTATTCTGAAGATAAATACAATATAATTGCTAAATACACCTATGAAAGCTATCCATCAAATCCTAATGGCTCAGATTTTAATATTGCTATGATGTCTAGTTCTGATGGAAGACATCTCGTGACAATGCCACATATTGAAAGATCTATTTTTCAATGGAACTGGGCATATTATATAAGAGGGAGAAATGATGAAGTTTCTCCATGGATTCAGGCCTTTATTAATGCTAGAGATTGGATTACAAGTTATAATTCAAAAAAATAATGGAATAATCTTTGATTATAATATATTTGTAATCGATAAAAATAACATGAAAAGGGTAGTATTTCTATTAATTTTGGTTCTTCAATTTAGCTTTGCTAATTCACAAGAAAATGAATTATTTCATAGAGTTAAAATAAATTACAATTCATCAGAAAATTTTGAAAAACTACTAAATTCTGGTATTGCATTAGATCATGGAATTCATAAGAGAAATGATTACTTTGAATCTGATTTCTCTGAATCTGAAATACAAATAATAGAAAATTTCAACATTGATTATCAGATTATAATTTATGATGTAATCTCTTATTATAAGAATAGAAATAATCCAGATCATAAAGATTATGTATCTAAATCAAATTCTAAAAATATTACATGTGATGAGTCAAACACAAATAATTATGAAACTCCTGTGAATTTTGATATTAAAGATGGCAATGATTTTGGAGGGTTCTATACTTATAGCGAAATGTTAGATGAATTAGATCAGATGCATCAACTATATCCCAATCTTATTTCTGCAAGATCAGATATTAAAGATCCTACTACAGATGAAAACCCGCATATGCATGAAACATATGAGGGAAGATTTCTTCAGTGGGTTAAAATTTCAGATAATCCAAATGACAATGAAAATGAGCCTCAAATTCTATATACTGCAATACACCATGCAAGAGAACCTGGATCATTACAACAATTAATTTTCTACATGTGGTATCTTCTTGAAAACTACGATCAGGATGACGTAATTAAGGAAATACTGGATAACACAGAACTATATTTTGTTCCTTGTGTGAATCCTGACGGGTACATCTATAATGAAACTAATAATCCTGAAGGTGGTGGTATGTGGAGAAAAAATAGATATAATAACCATGGTGTTGATAATAATAGGAACTATTCATATATAGATGATAATGGAAATGAAGTTTGGAATACATCAGGAACATCTGGCAATGAAAATGGAAGCACTTACGCTGGTGATGGCCCTTTTTCAGAACCTGAAAATAAAGCTATAAGATATTTTGTAGAAAATCATGATTTTGTCATTGCTTTGAATAATCATACTTACAGCAATCTCCTACTCTACCCTTATGGATATGACTATGATCAATATACTGAAGACAATGATGTTTTTGAATTTATTTCTGAAGAACTAGTTAAAGAAAATGGATATGATAACATTATTAGCGCAGATCTTTATCCAGCTGCTGGTGATAGTGATGATTTTATGTATGGAATGTTAGAAACAGAATTAGGAGGAACTAGAAACAAAATATTTGCTATGACACCCGAAATTGGATCTTCCTTTTGGCCTGCAGCAGCTACTATTGAAGATCTTTGTAAAGAGATGATGTATCTTAATTTAACAGCAGCTCAAATGGTAAATAACTATGCCGTCCTAAAAGATATAACAACTTCAAATTTTATTAGCTCTTCATCTTATTCAGCTAGTTATGAAATCCAAAGACTTGGAATAGGTGGCCAAGGAGATTTTGACGTTTCATTTACACCTATATCTGATAATATTATATCTGGAACAAATACTAATAATCATAATCAAATGAGCTTAGGAGGAGTCATCGAAGATGATTTTACAATTGAGTTAAGTAGTGAAATTCAAGATGGAGATCAAGTTTCCTATATGTTGGTTCTCAATAATGGATTCTTTAACAAAGAATATATTATAAATAAAATTTATGGTGACCCAACAATTGTTTTTGAAGATGAAAGCAGTATGATTCAAGACTATTGGGAATCTGATTCATGGAATATAACATATGAAGACTACACCTCTCCAGACACATCGATAACAGATTCCCCAAATGGGAATTACAGCAATAATGAATATTCTGTAATTGAATTATCAAATTCAATAAATCTATCAGAAGCTTTATATGCAGAATTAAGCTTTAATGCAAAATGGCATACGGAAAGTGGTTATGACTATGTTCAAGTAGAAATTTCAGTGGATAATGGTCAAAGCTGGACTCCCCAGTGCGGTAAATACACTAAAACTGGAAGTGACAATCATGAAAATGCAATGGATGAGCCTTTATATGATGGTCTTCAAGAATCATGGGTTAATGAAACTATATCCTTATCTGACTATCTGAATAATGAAATTCTAATTAGATTTAAATTAGTCTCAGATAATTCCCAAAGAAGAGATGGTTTTTATTTTGATGATCTAAAAGTAAAAATTCTTAGTAATAATTTAGATTTAAGCATTATTGAGTTAGATAATATAAATGTATATCCCAATCCAGTTACTGACAGATTTTATATAAATACAAATCTAATTAATTATAATATTTCTATTTATAATATACTTGGTAAACAGATTTTTAGAACCATCGGTAACAGCGGTAATACTACAATCAACTTATCTTTATTACCTCATGGAGTTTTCTTACTTAAACTCAATAATGGAAAAAAAATTAAAACTTTTAAGATAATTAAAAATTAATTTTGAACTATACAATGCGTGCATAGTAATTAATTTATTATATTGTCTTTATAATTTTAAAAAATGAAAGACAATAAAACTAGACTTGATCTTATTGATTATAATCTTAGAACTTCATGGCAGTCTGTTAAGAAAATGTATCATGAAGAAGCTGTTAAATATGGAGTAACATATGCAATTGGCTTTGCTCTCTTAAGTATTGATCCAAAAAAAGGAACTTCATCGACATCAATAGGACCCATTATGGGGCTTGAAGCAAACAGTCTGTCTAGGTTATTAAAAACAATGGAGATAAATAAATTGATATACCGAAAACCTAATCCTCATGATGGAAGAGGAGTTATAATTTTTCTTACAAAAGAAGGTTTAAAAAAAAGAGATATTACAAAAAATAAAGTAATAAAATTTAATAAACTAATTAAAGATAATATTACAAAAAAAGATTTCACTATATTTTTGAATACTAATAATGCTATCAAAAATTTAATTTCTGAAAATACCATGTTTTAAAAACAAAAAAATAAATGAATAGAAAAATTAATAAAGTAGCTGTTATTGGTTCTGGAATTATGGGAAGTGGTATTGCATGTCATTTTGCCAATATTGGTATAGAGGTATTATTATTAGATATAGTGCCAAATAAACTTTCAGATGTAGAAATTAAAAAAAATCTTAGTCTAGAGGATAAAACCGTTAGAAATAGAATTGTTACTGAATCACTAGCGAAAGCAATAAAATCAAAACCCTCTCCCCTATATCATAAGAATTTTAAAAATAGAATAGCAACTGGAAATTTGACTGATGATCTAGAAAAAATATCTGATTCTGACTGGATTATTGAAGTAGTAATTGAAAATCTTGAAATTAAAAACCAAGTTTTTAAAGAAATTGAAAAATATAGAAAAGATGGTACTATTATTACCTCAAATACTTCTGGAATTCCTATAAAATTCATGAGCAGCGATCGATCTGAAGATTTTCAACAACATTTTGCTGTTACTCATTTTTTTAATCCCCCTAGATATTTAAAATTATTTGAAATTGTGCCTGGTCCAAATTGCAAGGATGAAGTTGTAGAATTTCTCAATATGTTTGGAGAAAAATTCTTAGGTAAAACATCAGTTTTAGCTAAGGATACACCTGGATTTATTGGAAATAGAATAGGTAATTTTGGCATACAAGATCTTTTCCATAATATGAAAGAATTAGATATTTCAATAGAAGATCTAGATACTTTAACTGGTCCACTTATTGGAAGGCCTAAATCTGCAACTTTTAGAACCGCGGATCTTGTTGGAATTGACACTTTATCTAGAGTAAGTAATGGAATATATGAAAATTGCCCTGATGATGAATGTAGAGATGTATTTGTAGTTCCAGATTTTATAAAAGACATGCTAGAAAAAAATTGGCTTGGTGATAAAACAGGTCAAGGTTTCTATAAAAAAACAAGAGATAAAAATGGAAAAAGGGAGATTCTTGTTCTAGATTTTGAATCAATGGAATATAGAAAAATGAATAAAACAAAATTTGATATTGTTGGCAAGGCTAAAAAAATAGAAAATACAATAGATAGGTTTAAAGTATTAATTGATGGAGATGATAAAGTAAGTGAATTTTATAGAAAAACATTAGCTGGAATGTTTTCATATGCTCAAAATAGAATTCCAGAAATATCAGACAATACATATAGTGTTGATGATGCTGTAAAAGCAGGTTTTGGATGGGAAAATGGTCCATTTGAAGTATGGGATTCTATTGGTATTCAACAAGGAATTGATCTGATGAAATCCTACAATAAAAAACCCGCAAAATGGATAGAAGAATTAGTGCTTTCAGAAACTAAAAGCTTCTACTCTATTACTAATGGATACGCTTATTATTATGATATATCTGAAAAAAAACATCTGATTAAACCTGGTCAAGAATCATTTATAATTCTAGATAATATTAGAAAAACTAATCTTGTTTGGGAGAATGAAGAATTTGTTGTAGAAGATTTAGGTGATGGTATTCTAAATGCTGAATTTAGGTCTAAAATGAATTCAATAGGAGAAAATGTTCTATTAGGTCTAGATAAAGCAATTGATATAGCTGAGGAGAATTTCCAAGGACTTGTTATTGGAAATCAAGCAGCTAATTTTTCTGCTGGTGCAAATCTATCAATGATCCTTATGGCTGCAGCAGAACAAGAATATGATCAAATAAATTCTACTATCAAAAAATTTCAAGATATAGTGATGCGCTTACGCTACTGTAATATTCCCACAATTGCATCAGTTCAGGGAATGACACTTGCAGGTGGGTGTGAAGTCGCAATGCACTGTGATAAAATAGTTGCAAATGCTGAAACCTATACAGGTCTAGTAGAAGTTGGTGTTGGAATAATTCCTGCTGGTGGCGGAACAAAAGAAATGACATTAAGAGCTTCTAATAAGTATAATAAAAATGATGTAGAATTAAATATTCTCCAGGAGCATTTTCTAACAATTGGAATGGCTAAAGTATCTACATCTGCATATGAGGCTCATGACTTAGGAATATTAATTAAGGGTAAGGATATAATTGTAATGAATAATAAAAGTCAAATTGCAATAGCAAAAAGTCATGCAAAAATTATGGCTGAAACAGGATATATCCCGCCTTTAAGAGAAAGAAATATAAAAGTGCTTGGGAAGCAAGCATTAGGAATGTTTCTTGTTGGAACCCATTCAATGAAATCGGCAAATTATATAAGTGAGTTTGATAAAAAAATTGCTAATAAATTAGCGTATGTTATGTCAGGAGGGGATTTATCAGAATCTACAATGGTATCTGAACAATATCTCTTAGAACTTGAAAGAGAAGCATTCCTTAGTCTTTGTGGAGAAAGAAAAACATTAGAAAGAATTCAACATATGTTAACTAAGGGTAAACCCTTAAGAAATTGATACAAATATGAATACAGCATACATTATTTCAGCGTACAGAACTGCAGTTGGTAAAGCACCCAGAGGACTTCTTAGATTTAAGAGGCCAGATGAATTAGCTGCAGAGACCATTGAATATATGGTAAATAAAATTCCTGCTCTTGATAAATCTAGGATTGATGATGTAATTGTTGGTAATGCAACCCCTGAAGCAGAACAAGGATTAAATATTGCTAGATTGATCTCATTGATGGGTTTAAAAACAGATGATGTTGCTGGAGTTACTGTAAATAGATACTGTGCTTCTGGTCTTGAAACTATAGCAATGGCAACAGCTAAGATTCAATCAGGGATGTCAAACTGTATTATAGCAGGTGGAGTTGAAAGCATGAGTTTAATACCAATGGGAGGATACAAACCTATTCCAGATTATAAAATAGTAAGTCAAGGAAAAGAAGATTATTATTGGGGAATGGGGTTAACTGCAGAAGCAGTTGCTAAGCAATATAAGATACCTAGGGAAGATCAAGATGAGTTTTCTTATAATTCTCATATGAAAGCATTAAAGGCTCAAAAAGAAGGAAAATTTGATGATCAGATTGTGCCAATTGATATAAATCACACATATGTTGACGAGAATAATAATAAGTGTACAAACAAGTATACTGTTACAAAAGATGAAGGCCCTAGAGAAGGAACCAATACTGATGTTCTTAATAAATTAAGGCCTGTTTTTTCAAATAAAGGTAGTGTGACTGCTGGAAATTCTTCTCAAATGAGTGATGGGGCTGCATTTACCCTTATCATGAGTGAAGCTATGGTAAATGAACTTAATTTGAAACCTATTGCAAGAATGGTTAATTATGCTGTAGCTGGAGTAGAACCACGAATTATGGGGATAGGACCTGTAAAAGCTGTACCCAAAGTATTAAAACAATCTGGATTAAATCTAAATGATATATCTCTTATAGAATTAAATGAAGCATTTGCTTGTCAGTCATTAGCTGTAATTAATGAATTAGATTTAGATAAAGAAATAATTAACGTAAATGGTGGAGCAATTTCATTAGGTCATCCATTAGGATGCACGGGAGCAAAATTAAGTGTACAGCTGTTTGATGAAATGAGAAAAAGAAGTCTAAACAATAAGTACGGTCTAGTAACTATGTGTGTTGGGACAGGACAAGGTGCTGCTGGAATTTTTGAATTTATAAAATAATAATTATGGAAGAAAGTAAAAAGATAACAAAGGGTGGAGAATTTATCATTAGAGAAGCTAACTGTGACCTTATATTTACTCCTGAGGATTTCTCTGAAGAACAAAAAATGATGAGAGATTCTGTAATAGAATTTAATGAAAGAGAAATAATAGCTAAAAGAAGTCGATTTGAAGCAAAAGATTTTAAACTAACTGAAGAAGTTATGAAAAAAGCTGGTGAGATGGGATTTTTAGGTGTTAGTGTCCCAGAAGAGTATGGAGGTTTAGGAATGGATTTTGTCTCCACAATGATTGTTTGTGAATATATGTCAAGTGGGAGTGGCTCAATTAGTACTGCATTTGGCGCACATACAGGAATTGGAACTATGCCTATATTATTTTATGGAACTGAAGAACAAAAGAGAAAATACTTGCCAAAACTCTCTTCTGGTGAATGGTTTGGTGCATATTGTCTGACTGAACCTAATGCTGGAAGTGATGCTAACTCAGGGAAAACAACTGCAGAACTAACACCTGATAAAAAGTATTATAAAATTAATGGGCAAAAAATGTGGATCTCAAATGCAGGTTTTGCAAAATTGTTTATCGTCTTTGCAAGAATAGAAAATGATAAAAATATAACTGCATTTATTGTTGAAAAAGAGGAAAATAATGGAATGGTTTTAGGAGAAGAAGAAAAAAAACTTGGAATAAGGGCCTCTTCTACTAGACAAGTTTTTTTTAATGATACAACTATACCTGTTGAAAATATGTTAGGTAAAAGAGGCGAAGGATTTAAAATAGCTGTGAATTCCTTAAATGTAGGTAGAATTAAACTCGGAGCCGCATGTATTGATTCAGAAAGAAGAGCTACAACAATATCTGTTCAGTATGCAAATAATAGAAAACAATTTAATACCAGAATATCAGATTTTGGTGCAATTAAATATAAGATTGCTGAAATGGCAACGAATACATACGTTAATGAATCTGCTTGTTATAGAGCTGCAAAAGATATTGAAGAGCGAATAAATAGTTTAGTTGCAAATAATCATTCAAAACTAGAAGCTGAATTAAAAGCATTAGAAGAATTTGCTATTGAGTGTTCAATAATTAAAGTAGCAACATCTGAAGATATGCAAATATGTTCTGATGAAGGAATCCAAATATTTGGAGGAATGGGATTCTCTGAAGAAACTCCTATGGAGGGAGCATGGAGGGACGCAAGAATAACAAGAATCTATGAGGGAACTAATGAAATTAATAGATTGCTTAGTGTCGGAATGCTTCTTAAAAAAGCAATGAAAAAGAATATTGACCTTGCAACTCCTACTAAAGGAGTATTTAAAGAACTTATTGGAATACCATCATTTTCATTTAAGTCAAAAGATAATTCAAAACTTTTTTCAGAAGAAAAGTTGTTATTGAAAAACCTGAAAAAACTCTTTTTGATGATAAATGGATTTGCAGTTGAAAAATATGGCAAAGATTTAGATAAACATCAGCAAACAATCATGGCATTAGCAGATATATTAATAGAAATATATATGGCTGAATCAGCCTTATTAAGAACTGAAAAAAATGCTATTAGATTTGGAGAAAAAGAGTTTAAAATTCAAATGGATATGTCTAAATTATATCTATACAATGCTATAGATATTGCATCAAAAGTTTCAAGACAAATTATAGTCTCTATTTCTAGAGGAAAGAAACAAAAAATGTTATTAAAAGGATTAAACAAATTTACTAAATATGAAAACTATCCAAATGTGATTGGAATAAGAAATAATATTGCAGAAAAAGTTAAAAATGAAAACAAATACTGTTTTTAATGTCAGCTATAATAAAATTATTACCATTGCCTTTTAGCATTCAATTCTTGCTGTATTTTTAATTCTTCTTCTGATAAAACTTTTAAAAATGAAGGGTGCTGTTCTATAGCAAACTCTATTTTATTGACTATCTCCCCATTAGATTCGTTTTCATAATCAATTTTCAATGGTTCTTTGATCTCGATAGATTGAAGTATATTCTTCTTCTTTATTCTAATTCCCTTTTTATCAAATGATCTTCTAAATCCATCTATAACAACAGGAATAACAATCGGCTTATATTGTTTAATTAAAAATGCTGTTCCTTTTCTTATAGGTTTAAATGGCGTAGTAGTGCCTTGAGGAAAAGTAATCACCCATCCATCATTTAACGCAACTCCTATTTTAGAAACATCACTCATTTTTACTTTTCTATTTACATTTTTCCCATGATTTCTCCAAGTTCTATCAATACTGACAGAGCCAGCATAAGCTAAGAGCCTTGGGAGAAATCCTGAAGTCATTGTTTCCTTTGCTGCAATAAAATATAAATTTAATTTTGGTTTCCATAAATATCCAACATTTTTTATTGAATCAACTCTACCTTTTAAACTTGCATTGAATACATGAAACATTGAAACTACATCTGCAAAGTAGGTTTGATGATTTGAGACAAATAATACATTTTTGTCTGGCAGGTTCTTTATTATTTCAGATCCTTCTATTTTTAACTCATTAAAACCGCGGAATCTTCTGTGAGTTAAAGTTCCTAGAATTCTTATTAACCATTTCTTAAAAAAAAGTATATGGCCAAAAGGATTTCTTTTAATAATTCTCATATAAAAAATATAGTAACAAAAGTAGAAAAAAGTTATAAAACAGACTTAATTATATCCTTTACTTCTGATAATATCATTGCTGTAGCTCCCCAAACAAAATATCCATTTAATTTATAAGCTGGAACTAATGTATTTAAATACCTATTTGAGATCTTTGATCCATTTGTTTTTTTAATATTACTATCAATAAACAATTGTTCTAAATCAACATTAATAATTTCTTTTACTTCATTTTCATCTTTTATAAATTTAAGCTCATTTTCTGTATAGACCATAAAGGGAGAAATATCATAATTACTTGGAGGAACATACACATTTTGCAATCTTCGAATCAATTGAATTCCTTTAATATCTACACCAATTTCTTCATTTGTTTCCCTTAATGCAGTATCAAAAATGTTTTTATCATTTTTTTCATAACTCCCCCCAGGCAAACTAATTTGATTTGAATGCACTCCATCATATTCATTCCTCAAAATAAGTGTAAAACATACTTTATTATTGTTATATGGATGAAATAATACTGCAACTCCAGCATTTTTCGAGTTTTTATAATTATTTCTCGTTAGCTCCAATAAATCCTTTCTAAAAGGAGGCGCCATTTTTAAATGAGAAACATTGGAATCAATAATTAATTCCTTAATTTTTGGAATAATTTCTATAAATCTATCAATAGTCATTAAAACTTATTTTTCTCTAATTTTCAAAGACCATTCAAAAGTAAATTTAGATACGGTTACATTCTGCCTATTTATTCCTGTTGATGATAGAACTATTTTTTGAGGTGTTTTTAAGTTAATAAGTTTTTCAATCATATCATCAATTTTATTACCCTGAGAACAATTAAAAATAATTGTGCCTGTAGCTTTTTTAAAATAGTTTGAACTGTTTGAAATTAATAACATTGATATATCATATCCGCTTTTTTTAATCTTATCAGTTATCATTAAACCAGTAGTCAACTCTGCTGCCATTCCTTGAGCTGCCCAAAACATTGACTTAAATGGGTTCTTATTAAACCAATTAAGTGTTATTTTAATCTCACATTGGTCAGAATCTAAAGATCTCATTCTAGCTCCACAAAAGTATGCTGCAGGTAATTTTCTTAAAAGAAATAAGTTGTATTTTAAAAACTTCATTAATTTATTTTGATGATAGATATTTTTCTGCATCAAGAGCTGCTATACAACCCGTTCCAGCTGCAGTAACTGCTTGCCTATAAACATGATCTGCAGCATCACCAGAAACAAATACACCTGGAATGTTAGTTCTTGAAGTACCAGGTTCATTTATAATATATCCTGTTTCATCCATATTTACATATGGCTTAAAAATTTCAGTATTTGGAGTATGTCCAATTGCCACAAAGAAACCTGTTATAGGAATCGTCTTCTCCTCTCCTGTTTTATTGTTATAAACTAGAACATTTTCAACGACACTATTATCCCCTAAAATTTCCTTAGTTTCAGTATTATAAAGGATTTCTATATTATCAGTTTTTTTAACTCTTTCTTGCATTATTTTAGAAGCTCTAAATTCATCTCGTCTGACTAACATCGTAACTTTTTTACATAACTTCGATAAATAATGTGCTTCCTCACATGCAGAATCCCCCCCTCCTGCAATTGCTACTTCTTGACCCTTATAAAAGAAGCCGTCACAAACAGCACATGCAGAAACACCTCCACCTAATTCTAAATACTTTTTTTCTGAAGGAAGACCTAAATACTTTGCTGAAGCACCTGTAGCTATAATCACCGTTTCACAAATTAGTTCATCCTGATCATTAACCCACAACTTTAAATCATTATTAAAATCAACTTTTGTAATCCATCCATTTCTTACATCAGTTCCAAAACGTTCAGCCTGTTGTTGTAATTCTATCATCATTTCAGGTCCTGAAATGCCTTTTGGGTAGCCAGGAAAATTCTCAACATCAGTAGTAGTAGTTAATTGTCCGCCAGGCTCTGTTCCTTGATATAGAACAGGACTCATATTTGCTCTTGCAGCATAAATTGCTGCAGTATATCCAGCTGGGCCTGATCCAATAATTAAACATTTAATTTTTTCTGCCATAATAGTAATTCAAATATAATAATAAAAGTGTGTAATTATCTCTTTGAATTTATATAAAATTGAATAGTAGGTGAATATTCTATTTTTTGTAAATTGAACAAAAAAAGAATGAAATATTTTTTCCTTAGATTTTTGTTTTTAATAAGTTTTAGTTTTTTAACTACCACAATTTATAGCGACAATTATTCCTACAAAGTAGTTGTTTCTGAACTAGAGGTTCCCTGGGGATTTGTATTTCTTGAAGATAATTCTATTTTAATTACTGAACGAAAAGGCGAATTAATTCATTTTGTTAATGGAAAAAAAACAAAAGTAAAAGGCTTGCCTGAAATTATTGCTAAGAATCAAGGAGGACTGTTAGATATTGAACTTCATCCTGAATATAAAAATAATGGGTGGATTTACATATCTTATTCTTCCTCAAATGAAAATAAAAGCGGATCTAATACTTCAATAATGAGATTTAAAATAGAAAAAAATACGATGATTCAAAAAGAGATCATTTATAAAGCTCTACCAAATAGCAAGCGTGACAGACATTATGGAAGCAGAATTGAGTTTGATCAAAATAATTTTCTTTATTTCTCCATTGGAGATAGAGGGAATAGAGATGTAAATCCTCAAAATATAGATAGAGATGGAGGAAAAATATATAGGCTATATGATGATGGTCAAATACCTATTGATAATCCTTTTATTACTAATAGGTCAGCAAAAAAGGCAATATATAGCTATGGACATAGAAATCCGCAGGGTATGGCTATAAATCCATTCACTAAAGAATTATGGATTCATGAACATGGACCAAGAGGAGGAGATGAAATCAATATTATAAAAAAAGGAGCAAATTATGGATGGCCTCTTGCCAGTTTTGGAATAAATTATATAGGAACAAAGTTTACTAATAAAACTTCAATTCCTGGAATGGAAGACCCCATACACTATTGGGTTCCATCTATCGCTCCTAGTGGTATGGCTTTTATAACATCAGATATTTATCCTAATTCAAAAGGAGATTTATTAATTGGATCACTAATATTCCAATATCTTCATAAATGTAAAATAAAAAACAATAAAATTTATAAAGAAGAAAGGATTTTAGAAGATATTGGAAGAGTAAGGTCCATTAGACAAGGGCCTGATGGATACATGTATATTGGTGTTGAGAATATGGGAATAATAAAACTTATTCCAAATTAATAACGCATTTGCTAATAACTATAAAAATAGAATACAGATGTTAACTGTTGGAATAACTGGGGGAACAGGTAGTGGTAAGACAACTATTTTAGAGCTACTAAAAAAAGAATTTGGAGAAAATGATATTGGATTTATTTCTCAAGACTCTTACTATAATGATAATGGCAATCTGAGTTTTGATGAGAAAAATAAAATTAATTTTGACCATCCTGATGCTGTAGATTTTGAGTTAATGATTAATCATCTTAATCTATTAAAAAATGGAAAAAACATCAATCAACCTATTTATTCATTCATTTATCATAATAGAACTAAAAAAATTAAATTAGTTAAACCAAAAAAGATTATGATTATAGAAGGAATTTTAATTTTAAATAATATAAAATTAAGAGATCTAATGGATTATAAAGTCTTTGTTGATGCCACTGAAAATTTAAGATTTAAAAGAAGACTAGATAGAGATATCAATCAAAGGGGGAGAATTGCAGAAGAAGTTATTGAATTATTTAATACCAGGCTAAATAAAATGCACAATCTATATGTTGAACCAATGAAAGAATTTTGTGATATTATAATAGATAATAATAATAAGGTTGATTCATTAGAAATAACTCCTCTAATAGAAGTAATTAAAAGTCATTTGTAAAATGAAATTTAAAATCCCATCTTTATTCAAAAATATATATTTCATTATAATTATGTTATTTATTATATGGATGCTATTTTTTGATAGTAATTCATGGTTAGTTCATAGAGAATTAAATAAAAAAGTTTATAAACTTGAGAATCAAAAAGATTTTTATATAGATGGAATAAAAAAAGACAAGGAAGAATTGTCAAAAATGAAAACTGATTCTGGTCTTGAAGAATATGCTAGAGAGAAATTATTTATGAAAAAAGAAGATGAAGAAATATTTATTATAGAATTCGATTCTATAAATGATTAATATTTAATTATGATGGAAAAAATTTTAGATGAATTTATTAAAATTGATTCCAAATTATGGAATAAAAAAATTAAAGATGACTTGATAAAACTAGGTCATAGTAGTATTCCCTCTTATAATTCCAAAGAGAATATCAAAATAAAGCCATTCTATACAAGTGAAGACCTAAATAACTTAAAAAATTCGGATTCTAACTATCCTAATAGCTGGGCAATATGTCAAAATATAACTGCAGATAATTCATCAGATGCAAACATAAAGGCTCTTGAACTTATTAACAAAGGAGCTGAAAGTATGAATTTCATTATTCAAAATGACTCCATCCTGTGTAATGATTTATTAAAAAATATAGATATAGAAAAAACTGAGTTATTTTTCAAAATTAAATTCCATTCAAACTCATATTTAAAGTCATTAAATGATATTATAAAAAGCTCATCAACTTCATTTAATATAAGTTATGACCCTATTGGCTCTCTTGTTAAAACAGGTAGCTGGGAATCTTCAATGAATGAAGATTTAGATAAATTGAATAAAAATATTAACATATTAGAAAAATTTAATAATGTAATAATTGTCAATTCTGGATTATACCAAAATTCAGGAGCTAATATTTTTGAAGAAATTGCCTTTACTCTAAGTCATGCGAATGAATATTTAAATCATCTTAATGGAAAATGTGCAAATAAAATTGCATTTAATATCTCAATGGGGTCAAACTATTTCTTTGAAATTGCAAAATTAAAAGCATTAAGATTACTCTGGTCAACAATAACTAAAGAGTATAATAATGAGATAAATTTTCCTCATATAATAGCAAAACCATCTAAAAGAAATAAGACTATATATGATTACAATAATAACATATTAAGAACTACAACAGAATGCATGTCAGCAATTCTTGGAGGAGCCAATACTATTTCAAATATTACATATGACAGCATTTTTAATAATAAAAATGAATACTCTGATAAAATAGCATTAAATCAACTATTGATAATAAAACATGAAACCTATATAGATAAAGTAAAAAATGCAGCAGATGGATCATATTACATCAATAGTTTAACAAATACTATAGCTGAAGAATCATTAAGGATATTTAAGGATATAGAAAATAACGGCGGGTTTATCTCAGCACTAGAGAAAAATATAATACAAAAGCGGATTGATAAAAGTCATAGGATAGAGCAAGAATTATTTAATAACAATAAGGAAAAACTTCTTGGAATAAACATTTTTACTGATATAGATCAAAAAATTAAATCTGAAATCAATAAACCTATTTTCACTAAATCTAATACAAGAAAAACTAAAATTAAACCCATTTCTGAAATTAGGCTAGCTGAAGAAATTGAATTAAGTAGAATTAAAAATGAATAGGAAAAATCTTAAAAATATTAGTCTAAAAAAGTTAGATTTTTCAAAGACTTTTGTTAAAAGAAAAAGTGAAAAATTTCTTACTTCAGAGAGTATAAATCTAAAATCTTATTACTCTAAAGATGATTTAAAAAATCTTGAACAAATAGATTTTGGAGCTGGCATAGAGCCCTTTCTAAGAGGCCCTTATTCAACTATGTATATAACAAAACCATGGACTATAAGACAATATGCTGGGTATTCAACTGCAGAAGAAAGCAATATGTTTTATAAAAGGAATTTAAAATCTGGACAAAAAGGTTTATCAGTAGCATTTGATTTACCTACACACCGAGGTTATAATTCAGACAATAAAAGAGTGTATGGTGATGTTGGCAAAGCAGGAGTTGCTATTGACTCTGTAGAAGACATGAAAATATTATTTGATGGAATTCCTCTTGATAAAATGAGTGTTTCAATGACTATGAATGGTGCTGTATTACCTATAATGGCATTTTACATAGTAGCTGCAAATGAACAAGGAGTAAAAACTTCTGATCTTAGAGGAACTATTCAAAATGATATATTAAAAGAATATATGGTTAGGAATACATACATATATCCGCCAAAAGAATCAATGGAAATCATATCTGATATTTTTAAGTTTACTAGTAAAGAAATGCCAAAATTTAATAGTATTAGTATCTCAGGATATCATATGCAGGAAGCAGGAGCTACAAATGATTTAGAACTTGCTTACACTCTTGCAAATGGTCTGGAATATGTTAGAAATGGAATAAGTGCCGGATTAAAAATTGATGATTTCGCTCCAAGACTATCATTTTTTTGGGGAATTGGCATGAATCATTTTATGGAAATTGCAAAATTAAGAGCAGCTAGAGTATTATGGGCTAAATTAATTAAGACATTTAGTCCTAAATCAAATAAGTCAATGGCTCTACGAGCTCATTGTCAGACTAGCGGCTGGAGCTTAACAAGACAAGACCCTTTTAACAATATTACAAGAACAACAATAGAAGCTTGCTCAGCAGTTTTTGGAGGAACACAAAGTCTCCATACTAATTCATTAGATGAAGCAATAGCATTGCCTACTGATTTCTCAGCAAAAATTGCAAGAGATACTCAATTATACCTTCAAAATGAAATTAAAATTACTAATACTGTAGATCCATGGGCAGGAAGTTATTATCTAGAATCTATAACAAATGAGCTTATTAAAAAATCATGGGGTCATATTCAAGAAATTGAAAATCTTGGTGGGATGACTAAAGCAATTGAAAAAGGCATACCAAAACTTAGAATTGAACAAGCCGCAACAAAAAAGCAAGCTAAAATTGATTCAAAAGAAAGTATCATTGTTGGAGTAAATAAATTTGAAGCAGATAATGAAGATGAAATACATTACCTAGAAGTTGACAATAATAAAGTTAGAAATCAGCAAATAGAGAGAATAAAAAAAATAAAACTTGATAGAGATAACTCTAAAGTTAAAAAGGCTTTATATAAATTAAGAAGCGCCGCAAAAAATAAAAATAAAAATTTATTAGCTTTGGCTATTGATGCAGCAAAAGAACGAGCGACATTAGAAGAAATTAGCGCATCACTTGAAGATATTTACGGAAGATATAAATCAGAAATAAAAACCTTTACTGGAGTGTATAAATCAAATATTAACAATGACAAATCATTTAATCATGCTGTTAAACTTGCAAATGATTTTGCTAGTCATGATGGGAGACGTCCTAGAATATTAGTTGCAAAAATAGGTCAAGACGGTCATGATAGAGGTGCAAAAATAGTCGCTACAGGCTATGCTGATATAGGATTTGATGTTGATATAGGTCCTCTTTTTCAAATACCTGAGGAAGTTGCAAAACAAGCTGTTGAAAATGATGTACACGTTGTAGGAATATCTACACTAGCTGGTGGTCATAAGACATTAGTTCCAAAATTAATTGAGGAGTTAAAAAGTTATGGAAGAGAAGATATTTTAATAATACTTGGAGGAGTAATTCCAAAACAAGACTATAAATTTCTTTTAAAAAATGGAGTTTCTGCAATTTTTGGTCCTGGATCTAAAATTAGTGAAACAGCTATAGAAATTCTTAATTTACTAATTAAGCAACCTTAGTATTTTTAATAAATTCTGTTAACAAGTTATATTTTAAATCAACTCAAATAATTGTACATTTATTCGAAGTTTTTTATAAAAATAAATGGCAAAAATAATTGCAATATCTAATCAAAAAGGAGGGGTTGGAAAAACAACAACAGCTGTTAATTTATCTTCTTGCTTAGCTGTATTAGAAAAAAAAGTTTTACTGATTGATCTTGACCCTCAGGCAAATGCTACCTCTTCATTAGGCATAGAAAATGATATAATTGAAAATGGCATATATCAATTATTTGAGAAGTCATGTTCTACATCAGATTGTATCAATAAGACTACAATTATCAATCTAGATATTATACCTTCTCATATTGACTTAGTTGGTATTGAAATTGAGTCTATAGATTTAATTGACAGGGAACATATATTAATGAATGCTATCAATAAGATTGAGAAAGAATATGACTATATTATAATAGACTGCCCCCCTTCTCTGGGATTATTGACTATAAATGCATTAACAACTTCAAATTCTGTGATTATTCCAATTCAATGTGAATATTTTTCCTTAGAAGGACTCGGTAAACTTTTGAATACAATAAAAAGTATTCAAAAAATACATAATAAAAATCTATCTATAGAAGGATTGCTTCTTACTATGTATGATCCCAGGCTTAAATTATCAAATCAGGTAATAAAAGAAGTTAAATTACATTTTAATGAGATGGTATTTAAAACTATTATCCATAGAAATGTAAAACTTGGTGAAGCGCCTAGCTATGGAGAAAATATATTAGATTACGATGTTAGTAGTACTGGAGCTAATAATTATTTAAATTTGGCAAGAGAATTGATACTAAATAATTCATAATGGCAAAGTCAGAAGCTGAATTCAAAAAAATTAATAAAAAATTAAATGATTCATAGAAATATTATAATCATATTAATATTTTTCTTTTCAACCCAAATTATTTTTTGTCAAAACAATAAGGATGATGATGAAAAGAAAATTTTAGGTCCTGCAAAGGCAGCATTTTATTCAGCTGTTTTACCTGGTCTTGGACAGATTTATAATAAAAAATATTGGAAAGTCCCTATAGTTTATGGGGCATTAGCAGCAGGGATATATTATTATAATCATAATAATGATTTATATCATGACTATAGAGATGCATATAAAAGAAGACTAGCTGGTTTTACCGATGATGAGTTTTATGGAGATGGATCTGTTCCTGCAATCTCAAATGATGGCTTAATAAGAGCTCAGAAAAGTTTAAAAAGGAACAAAGAATTGTCTATTCTTGTAACAATAGGTATATATGCGTTAAATATTATAGATGCAAATGTTGATGCTCATTTACTCCAATATAATCTCGATGAGAACCTTACGTTAAGTCCAAAATTAAATTATAATGAAATAAATTCAACATCCAATGTTTCATTATCACTAAAATTGAAATTATAAATTATATTATTTTTAACAAGTATTTATTATTAATTACTTTTCAATAACCTAATTTTGAAACTATAATAGTTATTCATAATATTCTAAAATGAAGCCTTTACTTACTATTTTTTTATTAATTCATCTAATTCATGGATTAGGGACTTGGAAGTTATATTCAAGAGCAGGATATAAATCTTGGGAAGCATTTATACCCATCTATAGTATAATTATCTTAATGAAGATAATTAATAGGCCAAAATGGTGGATTTTCCTTTTAATACTACCTGTTATTAATGTAATAATGATTCCTGTAATATGGATAGAATTATCAAGGAGTTATGGTAAAAATAATTATATAGACACATTATTGTCAGTTTTAACATTAGGATTCTATAACTACTATCTTAACTATTTTGTTAGTGTTGAATATATTAATAATAGAGATACTAATCCGAAAAGCTCAAATGGTGAATGGACTAGTTCATTAATATTCGCAATCGTAGCTGCTACAATAATTCATACTTATTTTATCCAACCCTATACAATTCCTACATCATCATTGGAAAAAACATTACTAGTAGGAGATTTTTTGTTTGTTAGCAAAATTAATTATGGAGCTAGAATTCCTATGACTACAATAGCTGCTCCAATGGTACATGACACACTCCCATTTCTAAAAACAAAATCATATATAAATAAAGAACAAATTCCTATCATATCTGAGATTCCATATCTAAGATTTCCTGGTTATCAAAAAATAAAGAACAATGATATTGTAGTCTTCAACTGGCCTGTTGATACAATGGTTAATATGTTTTATACTGACAAGAACTATTACAAGCCTATAGATAAAAAAACAAATTATGTGAAAAGAGCTGTGGGTATTCCTGGAGACACATTAGAGGTAATAAATGGCTATGTTTATATTAATGGAGATAAGAATAAACTTCCTGAGGAAGCTAAACTTCAATTTTCATATTTAGTTCAACCCAAAAGGAATAGGTTTAGCAAGAAGGTAATGATTAATAAATATGACATTACTGATGCATTTGGCATCATTAATCGAAATAACACTTATAAGTTTATGGGTTTGAGTGATACTGCATTAAACAAATTTAAATATCATCCTAATGTTGAATGGATAGTTAAAGATACTCTACCAGAGGGTTATAGGGATTCAACTGTTTTCCCTCAAAATGAAAATTATAAATGGAACAATGATTTTTTTGGACCAATTTATATTCCAAAAAAAGACAAAAAAATAGAAATAAATATCAGTAATATTCCCTTATATAAGCGTCTTATTGATGTATATGAAAATAATGATTTAGTAATCAAAGGAAATAAAATATATATCAATAATATAGAAGTTTCAGAATATACCTTTAAACAAGATTATTATTGGCTCATGGGAGACAATAGAGGAAATTCTCAAGATTCAAGATCATGGGGATTTGTACCATTTGATCATGTTGTGGGTAAACCAGTTTTTAAGTGGTTTAGTTGGGATTCAAATGCTAAAGGACTTAAGAAGATTAGATGGAATAGACTATTTACTTCTATTAGTGGAGATGGGGGGCCTATAAACCTAATTATGGGTGCTATAACAATTCTAATTATTTTTTGGTTACTCAGTATTGATTATAATAATTATCAAAAATGGTGGAGAAAAACAAAAAAATAGATGGATATATTATTTCACCCTCATTATCTTCCTAATATTTCAAATTTTTTTTTATTAGTTAATTCAAAAAAAGTGATTTTTGAAATTAGTGACAATTATCAAAAACAAACTTGTAGAAATAGAACCTACATATATGGAGCTAATGGTAAACTATTATTGTCCGTTCCAGTAATTCATTCCCAAAAAAATAGAAAAATATTTAAAGACGTTAAAATTTCATATGATCAAGATTGGCTAAGTCAACATTGGAAATCTCTTGAAATTTCATATAGAAGCTCGCCTTTTTTTGAATTTTTTGAAGACAAATTAATATGTCTCTATAACAAAAAAGAAAAATATTTAGTTGACTTTAATTTAAAATCTATAAATATTTTATTTGAAATGTTACAAATTGATTTAGAATATGACTTTACGAATTCTTATGAAGAAAATTATTCTAGTATATCAGATTACAGAATAAACTCTGAAAATTTTAATTCTAATGAAATTAAAATAGATAGATACACTCAAGTATTTCAATCAAAACATGGATTTATAAATAATTTATCTGTTTTAGATTTAATTTTTAATGAAGGTCCTAATGCAATTAATTTCTTAAAAACTAGTTAACACTAAACTCTGAAAAAATTGGAAAATGATCAGAATAGGCAAATTTAAATGTCTTAAAATTGTTTACTTTAAATGACTTATCAACCAGGATAAAGTCTATCCTTAAAGGAATCGAATTGAAACTATATGTCTGACCTAAACCATTTCCTTTCTCAAAAAATGAGTCTTTTAAATCAGATTTAATCAAATTATATACATATGAAAAAGCTGTATTATTGAAATCTCCTGATACCACTACTTTATACGGCGACCTATTAATCTCCTGCATTACAATTTCTGCCTGATCCTGTTGAATTCTAAATGTATCACTAAAACTATTTATCAGCCTACTTGAATCATTATTAATAGACGATATATCTATGTCCGATTTTAACTTAAACGACTGTAAATGAATATTAAATAACCTTATTGTATCATAGCCTACTTTAATATCAGAAAATATTGCGCTATTTGTAGATTTTCTGAACTTAATCTCCCCTGAATTAATTATTGGAAATTTGGAGAAAATTGCTTGTCCATATTTTGTATTCTCACCACTTAGAGACATATATTTAAAAGGATGATCAATTAAATTAAAGTTCTCTACATTATTATATTCTTGAATGCTAACTATATCAGGATTTGTTTTATTTATAAAATCTGCTATACTATCTTTTACCCCCGTTTTCTTTATCCAGCTGTAAATATTAAACATTCTAACATTATAACTCATTATTGAGATTTTTTCGCCTCCAACATATTCTGAATTGTTTGAAAAATTTATAAATGATTTTACATAATTTAACCCCAATAATAATATAATAAAGGATAAAAGAAACTGTCTTTTTAGCTTAACAATCCAATAAACAACAAATAACATATTAACAACAAAAATTATTGGTATTAGTAAACTTATTAGTGAAAGACTTGATAGAATAGATGGTTTAATTTTGGGTATTAAATATGATAATATTAGGATAAAAGCAAAAATTGAGTTAAGAATATATATCAATTTATCAAAGAAATTTAATTTTTTCATAGGCTTATTTTTTGCCTGATTTAAACAAATATTCCTTTTCACTTTTACTTAAGCTATCATAGCCGCTTTTGCTTATCTTATCTAGTATTATATCGATTTTTTTTTGCCTAGAAAAATCCGCTGGAGATTCATTTTTCTTATTTCTTGGTTTACGACGTTTGTAGAATCTTTTGAAATCTCCTATTCCATAGACTGAAGTATAATGGTAAAAACCTGCTAAATATCCTCCAAGATGTGCAATAGCACCTCCATCAAGTGTCTTATTCGCAAACAGTCTTATAATGTCCATAAAAAAAAGCAGGAACATTATATATTTAAACTCAAACTTTATAAATGAAATTTTTATGAGGTGATTAGGCATGTAACAAAGCATAAAAAATAATAAAGCGTAAGTTCCCGCTGAAGATCCTATTAATGGTCCATTCCCATTATAAAAAAGAAGAAAAAATAATGCCCCCAAAATTATCCCAGTAAAAAATATTCTAAGTGGAATTTTTTCACCATATAAATTTATAAGCTTTGTAGATGAATAATAAATCATGATTAACATAAATATTAACTCATAAAAACCTTCATGAATAAAAGCATAGGTTATTATTGACCATGGATTATACAAATAATCACTAGTTAATGCGAAATATTGATTAATGTATGGTAAGTTGAAGAGATCCAGAATTAAATAGGAAATATAAACAGCAATATTTAAAAAAATTATTTTTTCAAATGTATTTGAATTTCTAATTCTATATGATATATCAGAATATAAACTTTCCATTTAATACCAACGATTACTATTAAATTGATTCCTTTTCCAATAATACATTATTAAAAATCCTGTCAATGCTCCACCTAAATGTGCTACATAAGCTGTATTACTAGGGCTAAAAAAAGAAAAACCAGAAATTGCTGAGATTAAATCTAAAATAATAATTCCAGGAATAAAATATTTCGCTTTTATTGGGACTGGGAAAAAGATCAACATCAATTTACTTTCCGGGAAAAACATGCCAAAAGCTACCAAAACTCCCATTATTGCTCCCGAAGCTCCAACCATTAGTGAATTAAAAGATGACATAAAACTTAATAAATTACCCTCACCTAATACTCCAGACCATGCAGTATTATATTTTCCTTGATTTAAAATTTCGAATATTTGAGAAGAATCATATCCTACGTTAATTAATATTTCTAGATTAGAATAAAAATTGAAATACAAATAAATTATTTGAATGATTGCAGCTCCAAGACCACATGATATATAAAAAAACAAAAATCTTTTTGATCCTAAAACTCCTTCAATTGCAACTCCAAACATCCATAAAGCAAGCATATTAAATAAAATATGTGACAAACTACCATGCATAAACATATGCGATATTACTTGCCAAAAATGGAAAGATGCACTTTTAGGAAAATGCAAGCCAAATAGAGAATAAGCTACATCTCCGGATAATGAGGCTCCTATAAACATGATAATGTTTATAATTAATAGCTGCTTTACTGTTTCCGTTAGTCTCATGCTATTTTATTAGATAAATTTCTTTTCAAGTTCTTCAAATGTAATTGTAAAATATATTTTTTTATTAAAAGGAGATACAGTTGGCTCTTTACACGCAAATAGGCTATTTATTATAAATTCTTGTTCATCTTTTAATAGTTTCTTTCCATTTTTTATTGCTAGACTCTTTGACATTAATTTTGCAGTTAGATCAGACTGACTAAAATTTTTGTCTGGAATATCATCTTTTATATTATCTAATAAATCTTGTATATATGATTCTACCCTTGTTGGATCTAAAAATGTAGGGATCGCCTCAAATAATAAATCACTACTTGAAATCTTTTTAAAAATAAAACCTGACAACTTTAGTTGTTTTTTATAATTAACTAATATTTCAACCTCTTGAATTGCTAAGTTTATTTCTAATGGATGAAGTAATTTTTGAGGCTTAGATCCATCAATTGTTATAAACTTTAAGAATTTTTCATACAATACTCTTTGATGAGCTCTATTCTGATTTACAACTATAATACCTGACTTAATTTTATTAACTAAATATTTATTATTTAATTGGTAAACTGAATTTGATTCAAAATTGTCGTCATTACTAAAATCTAAAGTATTTATCTTGCTGTCTTCTTCAATAGAATCTAATGAATCGCTATCAATTATTCTATTTTTATCCATCTCTAAATCTATATACATGTTTTTAGGAGATTTAATAGTATTATTATCAAAAGGGTTATAATTCTCATTGACATCAATACCAACCTCTTGAATTTCTTGTTTTTTTCTATAAGAATAAGGTACTTCCATACTTTTATCATGACTAAAATCTAAAATTGGAGCAATGTTAAATTGGCCTAGGCTATGTTTAATAGAAGATCTTAAAATTGCATAAATTGAATGCTCATCATCAAACTTAATCTCTGTTTTGGTTGGATGAATATTTATATCAATAGATTTTGGATCTACTTCCATAAATAAAAAATATGATGGATTATATTTTAAATCAATTAATCCTTCAAATGCTGAATTTACAGAATGATTGAGGTATGGACTCCTAATAAATCTATTATTAACAAAGAAAAATTGTTCACCTCTGGATTTCTTTGAATATTCAGGTTTAAACACAAATCCATTAATCTTTAGAATATCAGTTTCTTCATTTACAGGAACCAATTTTTCATTTGATTTTGCTCCAAATATATTTACTATTCTCTTTCTTAGATTACTTTTTGGAAGATTAAATAATTCCGAGTCATTGTTATTAAAAATAAATTTAATTTCTGGGTGAGCTATAGAAATTCTATGAAATTCATTAATTATGTGTTTTAATTCAACATTATCAGATTTTAAAAAATTTCTTCTTGCAGGAATATTATAAAATAAGTTCTTAACTACAATTGATGTCCCAATTTTAGAAACTGTAGATTTATTCTCTACTATCTTATTTCCTTGAATTTTAATAATTTTTCCAAGATCATTGTTAGATTGCCTTGTTATTAATTCAACATGTGATACTGCTGCAATACTAGCCAAAGCCTCACCTCTAAATCCTTTAGATCGAATATTAAAAAGATCTTTTGCGGATTTTATTTTTGAAGTAGTATGCCTCTCAAAGCATATTGATGCATCACTTGAGCTCATGCCTATCCCATTATCAATTACCTGAATTAATATCTTACCAGAATTTTTGATAATCAATATAATTTCAGTAGCATTTGCGTCAATAGAATTTTCTAATAATTCTTTTACAACGGATGCTGGTCTCTGAACAACCTCTCCTGCAGCAATTTGATTTGCAACATTATCCGGCAATAAATGAATTATATCTTTCAATAATTAATAAAATTTTTAAATCAAGAAGAGCATTAAGAATAAAGCAATTAATATTAAAAAAATAATAATCAATCTTTTCTTTACTGAACTATCAGTCTCCTTCTTATAATCTTCAACTGCATTTCTAAATTTTTTTCTAAAACTATTACTGTCTCCAACAGTAGTTCTATATTCATCAAATTGTGATTTAATTTTTCTAGGTTTTGCATGAGTTCCAACATAACTTTTCTCCTCTGAGAACCTCCCTGAATGATCATATCTTTTATTTTTTCTTAATTTAAAAATGCCCATAGTATAATTATTAAATTTAACAAATATCTTATTAAAATCGAACTGTTAAATAATAGTATTTCAAAAGAGATGCTATTTAATAGAAGCTATTTTAATTGCAGCTACTGCAGATTCAACACCTTTATTTCCATGTTTTCCACCTGATCTATTAATTGATTGTTGAATATTATGGTCTGTTAAAACACAAAATACTATAGGAACATCATTGATTATATTAAGTTGTGATATTCCATTTGAAACAGACTCACATATATAATTATAGTGATCTGTTTCTCCTTTGATAATACATCCTATAGCTATTACAACATCTACTTCCCTGTTTTGCATTTTTTTGCAACCATAAATTAATTCAAAACTTCCAGGAACTTCGATTTTCTTGATATTGGCATCCTTAGCTCCATATTTAAGCAAAGTTTTATAAGCTCCATCGCACAGATTGTCTGTAATATCTTTATTCCAAGTAGAAACAACTAAACCAAATTTCATAGCATGAACTTCTGATATAGCATCAGATCCTAAGTCAAAATTATTATTAATATATGTAGCCATTTTATTTTAATAAAGCTTTCGCTTTAGATATAAATACATCAATATTTTCAGCAAAAATGGTGTTAGGAAAATCTGATTTAATTCTGGAAAAATAATTATAGGACTTTTTGTTCTTTTTTAATTCCATTGAAACGTGTGCAGCTTTCAGCAAATACATTGCAGTAGTATAATCATTTGTATTTATATCAATTGCTTTCTCATAATAGTCAAGAGCATCTTCTAACTGATCAAGTTGTACAAAACAATCACCAATAGATCCTTTTGCTAATGAAGATAATATCTGATCATCAGAATTAAATTGTGAAAGATATTTTATAGAATTCTTATAATCCTTTAATTTTAAATAAGACATTCCTACATAGTAATTTGATAGATTGGAGGCATTAGTTCCAGAATATTTGTCTATAATCTCTAAAAAGCCCATTTTCATGCCATTACCATTTATAGAAAGTCTGTATATAGAGTCATTATTTTCGTCAAGAGCTTGTTCAAACAATCTCTGGGCTGCAAACATGCTATCCATGGAATTAACTTCTTTAGGTTCCTTTATATATTTAAAATATCCAAAATAACCTAAAACTACTATTGCAGTTAAACCTATAAGCCCAAATATATATTTCTGATTTTTAGCTACCCATTTTTCAGTTTTAGATGCACCCTCATCTAGAGTATTAAAAACATTTGCTGTAGCAGATTTTTGACCTATATCCCCTATCTTATTAGAAAAAGGTTTCTTCTTAAATCCTCTTTTTTTATAAGTTGCCATAAATTTTAAATATTCAAGCGGTAAAAATAAAATTTTTATTCGTAATAAAAGGATAAATTATTTGTTATTTTTGAATGAATAGATCAAATATAACTACCACAAAATTTTATTGTTATTAATAAACTACTATGTTATTAAAAACATTAACATTAATTAATTATAAAAACTTTGAAAACAAATCATTCGATTTTGATTCAAAAGTCAATTGTTTCGTTGGATTAAATGGAGTAGGAAAATCTAATATCCTTGATTCTATATATCATTTATCCTATGGAAAAAGCTATTTTAATCCTATTCCATCTCAGAATATAAGACATGGAGAAGAATATTTTATGATTAATGGAATGTATTCAATTAATGAAAAAGAAGAGAATATCATAATTTCATTAAAAAAAGGAGTAAAAAAAATAATAAAAAGGAACAATAAACTATACAAAAAATTTAGTGATCATATAGGTTTAATTCCATTAGTAATTATTTCTCCAACAGACAGGAACTTAATTATTGAAGGAAGTGATACCAGAAGAAAATTTATTGACAGCATAATATCACAGGTAAACAAGGATTATCTAAAGGACATAATAAAATATAACAAAATTCTAGCTCAAAGAAATTCACTATTAAAGTACTTTGCTAAAAATAACACATTTGAGTCAGAAACAATTGATGTTTATGACATTCAACTAAGTGATATGTCTAAAAGAATTTATAAATCAAGGAATAGTTTTATGAATGATTTTCTGCCTATTTTGAAAAATAGATATAAAACAATATCAGAGAACAATGAAGAAGTTGATATCGTTTATAAAAGTGATCTTCATGATAGTAACCTTATAGACTTATTGAAAAATTCTATTAAAAAGGATCTTATTTTACAATATACTTCTAAAGGGACACATAAAGATGATTTGGTATTTTTAAAAAATGATTATTCATTAAAGAAATTTAGCAGTCAAGGACAACAAAAATCATTCTTAATCTCCCTAAAACTGGCTCAATTTGATTTTCTTGAAAAGCAAAACAATAGTCCAATTTTATTACTAGATGACATCTTTGATAAATTAGATGACAATAGGGTAAAACAGATTGTTAACCTAGTAAATGAAGATAAATTTAAACAAATTTTTATTTCAGATACCAACAAGAAAAGGACTGAAAATACAATTAAAAGTGTAAATAAATCCTATAAAATTTTTGAGCTGTGAAAAAAATTAATTCATTTATAGTATTACTTATTATTTTATATTCTTGCTCAGTAGATAATAATATTGAAATTTTAAATGGATACTGGGAAATTCAATCTGTAAAAAAGGAAGGTCAACTTATAAAAAAATACCCCTTTAGTAATACAATTGACTATTTCTATGTAAAAAACCTAGAGGGTTATAGGAAAAAGGTGACTCCTCAGTCTGATGGAAGATTTATGGTTACTCTTCATCAAGCTAATCTTAACATAACAAAAGAAAATGGAGAATTTACTTTAAGATATTTAAACAAGAATAAAACATACTTTGAAAAAATAAAGAAAATTGATTCACAACAACTAATTATTTTAGATAAAGAAGGTTATATTTATAAATACAATCGTTATATACCTATAGAGATAAATAAAGATGGAGAATAACTTAAAAATTGACAGCTTAATTAAATTCTTTATTAAAGAAAATAATCTAGAAAATGGATTAGAAAATGTAAAGATAAAAGATATGTGGCATGAACTAATGAAAAATGGTGTTGCAAATTATACTACAGATATAAATCTAAAAAATGGAACATTATATATTAAGTTAAAATCTTCTGTTCTAAGAGAAGAATTAAGTTATGGAAAAGAAAAAATTGTGAAACTTTTAAATGAAAAGTTAAAAAAGGATCTTATAAAAAAGATTGTATTAAGATAAATTACTAAAACATCTCTTCCTCTGAAAAATGAAATCTAGATTCAATTAGTGCATTTTCATTAGTGTCACTGCCATGAATAGCATTTTCGCTAATAGAAGTTGCAAATAGTTTTCTAATTGTACCAGCAGCAGCAGCAGTGGGATCAGTAGATCCAATAAGCAATCTAAATTGTTCTACAGCATCTTCCTTTTCTAGTACTGCAGCTACAATTGGACCCCTGGTCATATATGAAACTAATTCATCAAAAAATGGACGTTCTCTATGAATAGAGTAAAAATTTCTTGCATCCTTATTACTCATTTGAGTTAATTTCATTGCTACAATTCTAAAACCAGCTGAATTTATTTTTTCAAGTATTGCTCCTGTGTTTCCCTTTTCAACTGAATCAGGTTTTAACATTGTAAAAGTTCTATTTGTTATCATCTATTTTTTTGAGTGCAAAAGTAACACTTTTTAATAAATAGTAAACAAAATAAAAATTACCTTTATCGTATTATGTCGTATATTCGCAAATTATGACGCAAAAAGATGTTCAAGAAATAAAAGGAATCTTATCAGAGCCAAAAAAGATAGTTATTGTACACCACAAAAATGCAGATGGCGATGCTATTGGATCTTCAATGGCTCTAAACACCTATTTAAATATATGTGGACATAAATCAAATGTTATTAGTCCAAATAAATTTCCTGATTTCTTAAAATGGCTTGATAATAAAAATGAAATTGCCATATTTAATAATTCAGATCATCAAATAAATCTTATAAATAATTCTGATATAATATTTACTCTTGATTTTAATAGTTTGGAGAGATGTGGAGATATGAAAGATTTAATCAACAAGTCTAAAGCCATAAAAATACTTATTGATCATCATGAGAGCCCAAAGAAATATGCTGACTATCTATATTCTGATACAAAAATTAGTTCTACCTGTGAAATGATATATCATTTTATTGAAAAATTAGGTGATAATGACAAGATAAATTCATCTATTGCCGAAGCTATATATACAGGTATAATGACTGATACAGGTTCTTTTAAATTTTCATCTACATCAAGCAAAACACATAAAGTAATTTCAGATCTATTGGACAAAGGGGCTGACAAAGCCAAAATTCATAACGAAATATATGACAACAATAGAATTGAAAAGATTAAGTTATTGAGTTTTGCATTAAATAAAATTGAAATTGTACCTGAATATAATACAGCTTTTATCACATTAGCTCAAAAGGACTTAAATAACTTTGATTTTAGAAAAGGTGATACTGAAGGAATTGTAAATTATGGGTTGTCAATAAAAAAAATAAAGTTTGCTGCAATATTTATTGAAGATAAAAAAGAGAACATAATTAAAATTTCCTTTAGATCTAAAGGAAATTTTGATGTGAATAAATTTTCAAGAGACACTTTTAATGGTGGTGGGCATAAGAATGCTTCAGGAGCAATTAGTAGAGATTCTTTATCATTAACAATTGTTAATTTTAAAAATGCATTAAAAAAATATAAAACTGAACTAAACTAATAAAAATGAAAACTAGATTACCAATATTAATTTTTCTATTGTTAAATATCCTTTTTGTCTCATGTCAAGATAAGCATACTGATCTTGAAGATGGACTATTTGCAGAATTTAAAACAACTCATGGGACTATGGTTGCTGAATTATACTATGAAAAGACACCTATTACTGTTGCAAACTTTGTAGCATTATCTGAAGGCAACCATCCAGATGTTCAAGAAGTTTTTAAAGGGAAACCTTATTATAATGGAATAATCTTTCATAGAGTTATGGATAATTTTATGATTCAAGGTGGTGACCCATTAAAAAATGGGCAAGGTGGTCCCGGATATCAATTTATTGATGAGATTACAAATTTAAAACATGATAAACCTGGAGTTCTTTCCATGGCAAATAGTGGCCCAGCAACAAATGGAAGCCAGTTTTTTATTACAGAAGCTCCTACCCCATGGCTTGATGGTTTACACACAGTTTTTGGTCAATTAGTAAAGGGAATAGAAATTCAAGATTCGATATCTAACGTAAAAACTGGAATTGGAAACAGGCCTATTACTGATGTTGTAATATATGAGTTAAATATTATAAGAAAAGGTGAGACGGCACAATTATTTGATGCTCCTAAAACCTGGGATAATAAAGATAAAATTCAAGAGGAATTAAAAATAGAGGAAGAAAGAAAAATGAACGTAGAATTAAGGAGAATGGACTCTTTATCAAAAATAGATATTATAAAATTAGAAGACTACAACAAAAAGTCAATAAAGCGCAAATCTGGAGTTAAAATATACGTAATAAAACAAGGTAGAGGAATAAAACCAAAAGATGGGAATATAATAAAACTATACGCTGATGGCTATTTAACAAATGGAATATTATTTTGGTCCAATAACAAAGATATTAATGAAAGACATGGTAAATATGATCCGGAAAAAGAAGGTTTAGGTTTTTATAGTCCTATGGAAATTGAGTTAAGTCCAAATATGCCATACATACCAGGATTTAAAGAAGCTGTTTATACCATGAATGTTGGAGATATAATTTACTGCTATATTCCATCACATTTGGCTTATGGAAGTAAATCTAGGGGACTAATCAGACCTAACTCTGATTTAAAGTATATAATTCACATGGTAAATGCTGAGAATTAGTCTCTTTTTGGAATATTTTTTAATATTTCTATCAGAAAACTCCAAAATTTCTTAGTTGATGAAATGGATGCTTTTTCATCAGGTGAATGAGCTCCAAGAATTGTAGGTCCAAAACTAATCATCTCCATATTAGGATAATGTGAGCCTATTATTCCACATTCTAAACCTGCATGAATAACATTTACTTTAGGAGATTCATTATTCAATTTTTTATAACAATTAATAGCAACAGATAATATGTCTGAATTCATGTTCGGTTCCCAACCTGGGTATCCGCCAGATAATTTTACTTCAAAGCCTTTATTTTTAAAAATATTGCTAATCAAATTAGATAATTCACTTTTTGAATTCTCAACTGAAGACCTGGTCAGGCACTTAATTGAAATAGAACCATCCCTTACAACAATGTTTGCAAGATTATTTGAGGTTTCAACTAAATTATCTATTGTCCTACTCATTAAAAATACCCCATTTGGACATGCATCTAAGCATTCAATTAATTTTTGATGATCATCTTTATCAAGTGGCTTATATTCTCCAATAGCATCAGATAAACTAATGTTAAAATTTGGATCTAAATCATTATATTTTATTCTATTTAAATTAAAGAAATTAGTTATTTCTTGATCTATTTCAGAATAATCTTTAGTTTGAATTTGAATTACTGAAAAACTTTCTCTAGGAATTGCATTTCTAAGGTTCCCTCCTTTAATCTCACTTATTCTTACTCTATATTTAGAATCAAGATGTTTTAATAATGAATTTAAAATTTTATTTGAATTTCCAAGGCCCTTGTGAATCTCTGCTCCTGAATGACCACCAGTTAAGCCATTAACCAAAATTTTTATAAAAGTACTTTCTGGATGATTATCCTCAGTTTCATAAGTTTTATTAATAGTTATATCAACTCCTCCAGCACAACCAATACAAATTTCGTCATCTTCTTCTGTGTCTAAATTCAATAAAATCTCTCCTTTTAGAACATCCTCATCAAGATTCAACGCTCCTGTCATTCCTGTTTCTTCATCAATAGTAAATAGGGCTTCTATTTCAGGGTGAGATATATCCGTACTCTGTAAAATACTCATTATTGAAGCAACGCCAAGTCCATTGTCAGCTCCTAGTGTAGTACCTTTAGCCTTTACCCAATCTCCTTCAATATGCATGTTTATACCAGAATTCTCAAAATCAAATTCTACATCATTATTTTTTTCATGAACCATGTCTACATGAGATTGTAGAACAATTGTCTTACAATTCTTCATATCATCTGTAGAAGGTTTATTAATTATTAAATTCCCTATACTATCCTTAAAACAATTTAGATTTAATTTTTCAGCAAATTGAATTAAAAAGTCTATAACCTTTTCTTCTTTTTTAGATGGTCTAGGAACAGAATTTAAATTCGTAAAATTATTCCACAAACTACTAGGTTCAATAACTCGAATTTCATTATTCATATATGTATTTTTGAGATACAAATTTAATTAATAAATAGATTAACTTAATATCTATTCATTAACTTTATTTATGCTTAAATTAAAGAAAATATTAGCCTTAAGCCTAATTCCTCAATATTTAGTTGTACAATTTCTTTCCTATTACCCTGACTTTATAGAAATAATATATTCTAACTATATATATATATTTATTTCAACTTTTTTAAGAAGCATTTCTATTAAAATCCCTTTTGCAATTGGAGATATATTCTATCTTTTTGTTAGTATTTTCTCAATTTATTGGATTGTCTTAAATATAAAAAGTCCTAAAAAACTATTTGTTGAAATATTTGCTGGTATATCTGTTATATATTTTTTTTTTAATATAAGCTGGGGGCTTAACTACTACAGAATACCAATAAATAAACAAATTGAAGATGTTAATTACTCATATGACGACTTAAATAAGTTTACAATTGAATTAATTCAAAATATTAACAAACTACATAATAAACTTACAATAAGTGACACCTTGAAAGTTATTCTTCCTTATAATTTTAAAGAAAATTCAAGAATAGCTATTAATAACTATACTAAATTATCCAAAAAAAATATGTCAAATAACAATGAAAATAGTTTGATGATTAAATCCTTAAAGAGTATATCTAATTTCACTAATAATAAGAATAATGAAAATATAAAAGAATCTATCATAAGCTACCCCCTAACCTATATGGGTTTTAGTGGATATTTAAACCCTTTTACACATGAATACAATATTAATGGATTAATACCCAATAATAGTATTCCTATGGTAATGAGTCATGAAATTGCTCATGAAATAGGTTTTTCATCTGAAATGGAGGCTAACTTTATTGGCTATATAGCATTAATTAATAGTGATAACCTGTACTACCAATATTTTGGAAACACTTTTGCTTTAAAACAATGCTTAAGTGAACTACAAAAAGATAATAAGGAGATATATAATTCACACCTTTCCTCTATAAACAGAGGAATATTAAAAAACTATAGAGAAATTTTTGAATTTTGGGATAATTATAATAATCCACTTGAGCCTATTATTAAAAAAATCTATGACAGTTTCTTAAAAATAAATAAAGTAAAAAATGGTATTAGAAGTTATAATCAAAGTCTTTCTTTAATTTTAAACTATAATAAATTCTATAATGATTAGAAAAATAAGAAGTGTGAGCAATTCTGAAATAAAAGAATACACTAAACTATTAAAGAAATCAAAAGCTAGAAGAGAAGCAAAACTATTCTTAATTGAAGGAACTAGAGAGTTAAATATTGCGATTAAGAACAATTATTCTATCTGTAAAATTATGTTTAATCCAAATCTTATAGATAAAAATAAAGTTAAAAAATATGTTGGAGATAAAATCAAATGTATTGAGGTGAATCAGAATGTATACAATAAGATTTCTTATAGAAGTAGTACTGAAGGAATTATAGCTCTAGCTGAAGAAAAAAGTCACAAATTAGAAAAATTGAAATTTAAGTCAACTACTCCTCTAATCATGATTCTAGATGGAATAGAAAAACCAGGTAACATAGGTGCATTATTAAGAACTTCTGATGCAGCAAAAGTAGATGCTGTATTTATTGTTAACCAAAAAACTGATCTGTATAATCCTAATATTATTAGATCTAGTATTGGATGCTTATTTAGCAATCAAATAATCTTATCTAATATAAAAGAAACTATAGATTTTCTTAATAAAACTAAAATCAAAATAATTTCAACTTCCTTAACAGCTTCTAAGCAATATCAAAAAATAAATTATAAAAAAGCATGTGCAATAGTTCTAGGATCAGAAGATAAGGGAATAAGTAAAGAATGGTATTCAAAATCCGATGAGCTAATATATATACCAATGGAAGGTCAAATAGACTCTTTAAACGTGTCTAATTCCGGGGCTATAATCATATATGAAGCTAAAAGACAGAGAAATTTTACATAATAATAAATCCTAAATTTTTATTAAAGCCTTTGTCTATTAATTTGTTTATGGTAATTTTAGATTATGGCAATCAAAGATATTGATCTAGAAAAAAAAGCATTAGCTAAAGAATATAAAGAACTACTCAAGATTAGTTATCAAACACTAAGCAGTGATGATAAAAAATTGATAAGAAAGGCTTTTAATTTTGCAGTAGATGCACATGAACATCAAAGAAGAATTTCTGGTGAAGCATATATTTTTCATCCTATTGCTGTAGCAAAAATAGTTGCTTATGAAATTGGATTAGATGCAATATCTATTGCCGCAGCGCTCATTCATGATGTAGTTGAAGATAATAGTAATTATAGTATTAAAAATATAAAAAAAGTTTTTGGGAAGAACATTGCTAAAATTGTTGATGGACTTACTAAAATATCTAATCTTGATAAAGAAACTGGTACCTCACAACAAGCAGAAAATTATAGAAAAATGTTACTTACTCTAAATGAAGATGTTAGAGTTATAATAATCAAGATAGCTGATAGATTGCATAATATGCAGACATTATCATCAATGCCTTTAGAAAAACAAATAAAAAAAGCCTCTGAAACACTCTACATTTATGCACCATTGGCTCATAGGATAGGGCTTTATAATATAAAAACTGAATTAGAAGATTTAGGTTTAAAATACACAGATCCTGAAACCTATAATGATATATCAAAAAAATTAATCGAAAATAAGAAAGATCAAGATGAGTATATAAAAAAATTTAACAAAGCTGTCAGTAAATCTCTGAATAAAGAAAAACTAAAATATTTAATTAAGGGGAGATCTAAATCTATCTATTCTATTAGAAACAAAATGATTAAACAAGATGTTTCATTTGAAGAGATATATGATAAATTTGCGGTTAGAATTATATATAAGTCAAATGCTGAAAATGAGAAGTTTTTAGCTTGGAAAATATATTCAATTGTAACAGATCATTTTACTCCAAATCCTATAAGACTTAGGGATTGGATATCTGCTCCAAAATCTACTGGATATGAAGCATTACATATAACTGTTGTTGGACCAAAAAGCAAATGGATTGAAGTTCAAATCAGAAGTGAAAGAATGAATGAAATAGCAGAAAAAGGTTATGCTGCCCATTATAAGTATAAACAGAAGAATGAAAAATCTGATGACAGTTTAGATGAATGGATAAATAAATTACAAGAAGCTTTAGAAAATCCCGACACTAATGCAGTAGATTTTGTTGAACAATTTAAACTAAACTTATACGCAAAAGAAATCTTTGTATTTACCCCTCAAGGTGAATTAAAATCCTTACCTGTAGACGCCACTCCACTAGATTTTGCTTTTGCAATTCATACAGAAGTCGGCCTTAAAACTAGGGGGGCTAAAGTAAATGGCAAACTTGTTCCTCTAAGTAAAAAGCTTAAAAGTGGGGATAGAGTTGAAATTTTAAAGTCTGAAAAAATTAAACCAAGTGCAAATTGGATGGATTATGCAACAACTGCTAGAGCAAGAAGTAAAATAAAATCTACTTTAAATGCTGAGAAAAAGAATTTAGCTAAAGAAGGAAAAGAAAAATTGAGGAGAAAATTAAAACAGTTGAGACTAAAACTAAATGATAGAACGATTAATGAACTTCAAAAATTCTTTAAGCTAAGTACTAGTTTAGATTTATTTTATAGAGTTGGGATAAATACTATTGATAATACAATGATTAAGAAATTTGCATCATCCAGAAGCAATGTCTTTATAAGCTATATAAAAGATAAGATAAGGCGTAAACCTCAAGAGAAAGAAACAGAAAAAGAAGAAATAACAAAAAAGTATGATTTACTCGTTTTTGGAAATGATGAAGAAAAGTTAGATTATACAATATCAACGTGTTGCAACCCTATACCAGGGGATAATGTTTTTGGTTTTATTACAATAAAGGATGGAATTAAAATTCATAAAAAGAACTGTCCAAATGCATTAAGAATGCAATCAAATTATGATTATAGAATACTTAAAGCTAAATGGATTGATTCAACACAAGAAGAATTTACTGTTTCAATAGATTTAACAGGAATAGATAAGATAGGTCTGCTAAATAATATTACAAATGTAATTTCTGAAAATATGAATATAAATATCCGAAAATTAAATTTTGAAACTGATGGAGGTATTTTTAAAGGAAATATTACAATTTCTGTAAAGACAAATAATTTAGTAAATAAAGTAATTGAAAAACTTAAAAAATTAAATGGAATTGAAAAAGTTAATAGACTTTAAATTTTAATTAAATTTGTCTTATGATTAAAGAAGCTAAAATAAGTGATAACGAAATTGTAAAAAAAGTATTTAAAAATTTTTTAAATAAAAAAGGTTATAGGAAAACTCCTGAAAGATATGCTATATTAAATGAAGTATATAATACTAAATTGCATTTTGATATAGAATCTCTGTATATAAAAATGAAAAATAAAAAGTACAGGGTTTCTAGAGCTACTCTATATAACACTATCGAATTATTATTAAAATGTTCATTAGTAAGAAAGCATCAATTCTCACAAGACCATCAAGCCTCTTACGAAAAATGTTATTTTAATAAACAGCATGACCATCTTATTTTGATTGATTCTGGAGAAGTTGTAGAATTCTGTGACCCAAGGATTGAAACAATTAAAAAAACTATTGAAGAAGTTTTTAATGTAAAAATAGATAGTCACTCATTATACTTTTACGGAAAAAATAATAATAAATAGAATAGAATGTCAATAGATTTATTATTAGGACTTCAATGGGGTGATGAAGGAAAGGGAAAAATAGTTGATGTTCTAACTTCAGGATATAAGATAATTGCCAGGTTTCAAGGAGGTCCAAATGCTGGTCACACATTAGTTTTCAACGGCAAAAAGCATGTTCTACATACAATTCCTTCAGGCATATTTCATGAAAACAAAATAAATATTATAGGTAATGGAGTAGTCATTGATCCTGTTATATTACGAAATGAATTAAAAAATTTAGAAGCAGAGGGGATTGATTATAAAAAATCACTACTCATTTCTAGAAAAGCACATTTAATTCTTCCAACCCATAGAATACTTGATGCTACAAGTGAAAAATCTAAAGGGAAAAATAAAATAGGATCAACCTTAAAAGGCATAGGACCAACTTACATGGACAAAACAGGTAGAAATGGATTTAGAGTTGGTGATCTTGAATCTGAAAATTGGATAGAAAAGTACTCAGAATTAAAATCAAAACATAAGAGATTAATTGATTTTTTCAACGTTAGTTTAGAATATAATTTTGAAGAACTTGAAAAGGAATTTTTTGAATCAATAAAAAATTTAAAAAGTCTTAATTTTATTGATTCTGAAGAATATATTTATCAGGAACAAAATAAAGGAAGTTCTATCTTAGCTGAAGGTGCTCAAGGATCCTTATTAGATATTGATTTTGGAACTTATCCGTTTGTCACCTCATCAAATACAACTGCAGCAGGTGCGTGTACAGGACTAGGAGTTTCTCCAAATTCAATAAAAGAAGTATTTGGGATTTTTAAAGCTTATACAACAAGAGTAGGTTCTGGACCTTTTCCTACAGAATTATTTAATAGTAATGGTAAAAGAATGGGTAAGGCTGGAAATGAATTTGGGGCTACAACTGGAAGACCTAGAAGATGCGGATGGCTTGATTTAGTAGCTCTTAAATATTCATGTAAAATTAATGGAGTTACAAAACTCATGATGATGAAATCTGATGTATTATCTGGATTTAAATCAATTAAAGTATGTACATCATATGAGTACAAAGGGAAAAAAATAAAATACATGCCATATGACATCAATGATAATTCATTAAAACCAATATATGATGAATTTGAAGGGTGGAATGATGACATAACAAAAATTAATAATTTTGATAAACTCCCTATAAATCTTAAAAAGTATATTTCATATCTTGAAAAAGAGTTAAATATTCCAATTACTATCATTTCCGTTGGTCCTGATCGTTTACAAACAATCATTGTTTAAATATAGTTTTGAATAATAAATTATACATACTCAGTTTTATTTTCCTGACACTAAACATAAGTGATAGACTCTTTTCACAAGAAAATACTAATATAAAAATAGAAACTGCAGGATTTTTTGATAAAGACAATAAAAAATTTCCTAATGCAACCGTTTTAACTAGGGATAATTTAGGTCAAGTAGTTATTACACATGAAGGAGTTAAAATGTGGTGTAATCAAGCGTTTTTTTATGAAGATAAAAATTTTATTGAAGCCTATGGAAATGTCATTTTAAAACAAGGAGACACTATTGATCTAAAAAGTAGTTATTTAGAGTATAATGGAGATAGTAAGCTCGCATATGCAAAAGGAAATGTAATTCTTAAAGAACCTACATCAACATTGTATACTGAATCTCTATTTTTTGACAGGGATATTCAAGAAGCATATTATAACAACCATGGCAAATTGATAAAACATCCTTCTGATACGATCGTAAGTGATCAAGGAAGGTACTTTATGGATTTGAAAAAATATAGATTTAAAGAAAATATAAATTTAAAAACTCCTAAAAATGATATTTATTCAAAAAAATTAGACTACTTCACAGAAAGTGGACTGGCATATTTTTTTGGACCTACTGATATTTTTAGTGAGGATACTAAAATATATTGTGAAATTGGTTATTATGATACGAATAATGATGTTGGCTATTTTATTAAAAATGCTCAGATTGACTTTAATGACTCAGAGATAAAAGCAGACAGCATCTACTTTGATAATAAAATAAATTATGCAGCAGCAACAAATAACATTAAAATAACAGACACCATAAATAAAACAACAACAACAGGTCATTATGCTGAGATATATAAATCGATTGATTCAATGTATATAACTAAAAAGGCACTAGTTGCTTCATATCAACAGAAAGATTCAATTTATATTCATAGCGATACCATTCTAATGACAGGTAATGAAGAGAATAGAATAATAAGGGCTTATAAAAATGCTAAAATCTATAAGGCTGATCTAAGTGGTAAGGCGGATTCGATTCATTTTAATAGAAAAAGTGGTATAGCACAATTAATAAATATCAATGATCAATTAACAAATCCGTTTATAAAAACAAAAAAACCAATTCTATGGAATTTAGAAAATCAAATAACTGGAGATTCAATTCATCTATTATTTAATATAGATAATGATCAATTGGACTCATTATTAGTTTTTAACAATGCCTTAATAATAAATAAAGACAGCCTTGGAACTGGCTTTAATCAAATTTCAGGTCAAAAATTATACGGAAATTTTATCAACAATGAACTTAAAAAGATTGATATTATAAAGAATGCTGAATCAATTTATTACCTTAGAAATTCTGAAAATGAATTAGTGGGAATAGACAGATCAAAATCTGGAAAAATAAAAATTTTGTTAGACAATAACTCTATTAAAAAATTTATAAAAATAAACCAGATTGATGGAAATACATATCCTGAAGATGAATTTTTAGAAGAATTAAAATTTTTAAAGGGGTTCTATTTTAGAGAAGAGGAAAAACCTAATAGCATTAAGGATTTATTTAAAGATGACCCTAAATTAATTTTGACAAAAATCAAGAGTCTACAAATAAATTAATTGTAACAATAAAGAAAGATTTTTTAAAATATCAAGCTCAAACTACACCTACTCCATTAGCAATTGAAGTATCATTTGCTAAAGGCTCATATATTTATGATAAGAAAAACAAAGCCTATTTAGACTTCATTGCTGGAGTTTCAGCTTGTAGCCTTGGTCATAGTAATCCCTACCTGATAAATTCAATTAATAAGCAAATTGAAAAATATATGCATGTTATGGTCTATGGGGAATTTATCCTAGATCCATCAATTAAGTTAGTTAAACTTATAAGTAAGCTATTGCCAAAAAATTTAAACTCAACATATTTAACAAATTCAGGAACGGAAGCAATTGAAGGAGCGGTAAAACTTGCTAGAAGATACACCCGAAGAAAAGAAGTAATTGCTTCTACAAACGCATATCATGGAAGTACAATGGGCGCATTAACCTTTATGGGGATTAAAAGTCGTCGGGATCCTTTTGGACCATTAATTCCAAAAGTAAAATTTATAACATATAATGAAGAAAAAGACCTAAAAATAATTTCTTCAGAAACTGCAGCAGTAATACTTGAAACAATACAGGGTGGTGCCGGATTTATAACTCCAAAAAATAATTATTTACAAAAAGTAAAAAAAAGATGCAATGAAGTTGGTGCTCTATTAATATTAGATGAGATTCAATCAGGTATTGGAAGAACAGGTAAAATGTTTGGTTTTGAAGATTACAATTGCACACCTGATATAGTGGTATATGGGAAAGGATTGGGTGGAGGATTACCTATTGGTGCATTTACTTCTAATAAGAAGGTTATGGACAGTTTACATAAAGATCCGATTATGGGCCATATAACAACTTTTGGAGGAAACCCAGTGGTTTCTGCATGCGCATATGCAACCCTAAAAAAAATTTCCTCATCTAAAATAATGAGCAATTGTATTAAAAAAGAACAATTACTTAAATCGCTATTAGTTCATCCATTAATAAAAGAAATTAGAGGTAAAGGACTAATGTTATGTTTAATTATGGAAAATTCTATTATAGCTAATAATTTAATTCTAAGAGCCAAGGATAATGGATTATTGTTATTTTGGTTATTAATTAATAAAAGTGCTGTTAGAATAACACCTCCACTCACAATCACAAATAAAGAAATACAAAAGGGGTGTAAAATTATTATTGATATTCTTAACAAACTCATTTAAGATGTTAATTAGTTTGTTAAGAAATAAACTCTAAAAAAAATATACTGACTTTATTCTGCATTAATTTTATATATAGAGATGTTTTCTATATGGATATAAATGATGTAAAATTCTCTGTCGACAGATTCGAAAAAATGATTAATGATAATTCATTACTTTTTTTTGATTCATTTGAGTTTGAGAGTATAGTTGCCCATTACTTAGAGAATGGTAAAATTGAATATGCTAGAAAGGCAATCGATTTATCATTAAACCAGCACCCTACTTCATCCAGTCTTATTTTACTAAAAATTGAATTATATATTCATGAAGACAAGATAAATGAAGCTGATGAATTGTTGAACTCAATATTAATTAATGAAAATTTAAATGAAGAAATATGTATAGTAAAGGCAAATATCTTATCTAAAAAAAAATTACACTATAAAGCCATAGAGTATTTAAATAAAATATTAGCTATGGGAGAAAATAATAATGAAATACATTATTTAATAGGTATTGAATATTTATTTCTTGAAAATTTCGTAAAAGCTAAATCAAATTTTATTAATAGCTTAAACTATAATTCATCAGACCATGGAACCCTATATAATATTATATATTGCTTTGAGATGCTAAATAAAAAACTTAATTCAATTAGTTTTTTAAATAATTATCTTGATAGAAATCCTTACTGTGAAATATCTTGGTATAATTTAGGCAAACAATATGTTTCATTGAAAAAATATGAAGAGGGTCTAAATTCCTTTGATTTTGCAATTATATCAGATGAAAATTTTACTAGCCCATACATAGAAAAAGCTAAAATCTTACAAAGATTAGATAAATATGAAGAAGCAATAATAATCTATAAAAAATTATTGTCAGTAAATAAAACTTCTTCGTATGCTATGCTGAAAATTGGTCATTGTTATGAAAAAATAGGGAATTCAAGTAATGCATTAGCATATTACTATAAATCTGTTCATTATGACCCATCAACGGATAAAGCTTGGTATAGATTATCTAAGTATTTTTTAAAAAACAAAAATTATAAAAAGGCAAATGATTATATAGAGAAAGCTATAAGAATAAATCAAGAAAAACCTAAATACTGGAAATTATATTTGAAATGTGCTTCATTAATTTCAGCAAAAAATTAGTAGCTTAACACTAATTTTATCATAAACCTTATTGTGAAAAAAAACTTTTCATACTATTTAGTATTAACTTTAAAAGGAATGGCAATGGGTGCTGCTGATGCAGTTCCAGGAATCTCAGGAGGAACAATAGCTCTATTATTGGGGATTTATGAAGAATTAATTAATACAATAGGCAGTATCAACATATCTCTTTTAAAGGATCTAAAAAGTAATGGATTCATTTATTTTTGGCGAAAACTTAATGGGAATTTCTTATTATCGCTAATAATTGGCATAGGAATTAGCTTAATTACATTTATTCAGATAGCTGCATATTTATTTGATAAATATCCAATTTTAATTTGGTCATTTTTTTTAGGACTAGTACTAGCAACAATATATGTAATATATAAACTAATAAAATCATGGAATTATGTCAATTTAATGTTTGTTGTCGTTTCTGTATTTTCATCATTTTACTTAAGTGAAATAAGTATAATAGTTAATACTGACATAGACCTTATATATATTCTTATATGTGGAATTATTGCTGCATCAGCTATGATTATACCAGGAATCTCTGGTGCTCTTATACTGGTTATATTAGGTTTATATTCTACAATGATTAATGCAGTTAATAATTTAGAATTTGACAAAATCATAACATTTACTTCAGGAGCTATAGTAGGACTATTAAGTTTTAGTAAAATAATAAAATGGATGTTTAGTAAAAACTCATCCCTCACCTATTCTATTCTTTTAGGTTTTGTTATTGGTTCATTAAGCAAAGTTTGGCCTTGGAAGTCAGAATTAGGACAAAACATTTTACCATCATCTTATATTGGAGAAAATTATCTTTTTTATTCAATAATTTTAATTTCAATTGGCTTTTTATTAATTTTTTCAGTAGAAAAGATTCAAAAATTAAATAATTGAAAAAATCTGGAAATTTATATTCTTCACTTTCCATACTAATTAATGGAATTCTGATGGGCACTGCTAACAAGATACCAGGAGTTTCTGGTGGTCTTGTAGCAATTGCTATTGGGTTTTATGAAGAACTTGTTTTTTCTCTAAAAAAGATAGATAGGAAAGCATTACAATTTTTGTTTTCTGGAAAATTAGCAAGGTTTTACAATCACATTAATGGGCAGTTCTTAATTCTAATACTTTTGGGTATAGTAATTAGCTACTTTTCAACATCAAAATTACTTGACTTCTTATTAGAAAGATACGAGATATATGTGTGGAGTTTATTTTTTGGTCTTGTTATTGGTACTGTTTATCACCTAAAAAAGAAAATAAATAGTTGGACGAGAGAAAATATAATTATTCTCCTTTTAGGCATAATAATAGGTATAGGAATAAGTATAATGAATCCAGCTAGTGAAAATGATAATTTAATTTTTGTTTTTATATGCGGTGTGATTAGTGTTTCTGGAATGATTTTACCCGGTCTCTCTGGTTCATTTATTCTTATACTAATGGGGAATTACGTTCTTTTACTGGTAGATTCCGTGAATGCATTATACGATTCTATTTTTGAAATGATAAATGGTGATTATTCTTTTGTTGATAATATTGATAGAATAAATAAACTAAAGATAATTTCAGTGTTTGCTGCAGGATCAATGGCAGGATTAATTGTATTATCAAATATTCTAAGTTTCTTTTTAAGAAAATATGATCAATTGTGTTACTCGATAATTCTTGGATTTATAATTGGCTCCCTTGGAGTTATATGGCCATGGAAAAATGATATAATTGAAAGTGGGAAAATAGAAAGATATATCCCTGAATTAAATCAAGAAACATTTATAGGAATATTATTTATATTAATTGGAATTTTTTCAGTAGTTATTCTAAGTCAATATGATAAATCAAAAAATTGATTAAAAGTAAAATTACTAATGTTTAACTATTTTAAATATTTCTAAATCATCATATTCAGATTTTATTTCAAGAATATAAATTCCTTTTTGAAAATTTTGCATGAGCAATACATTATTCATGCCATTAATTATACTTGAATACAATAATTTTCCAGAAATATCAAATATGTTTATCTCCAAGTATCCATCAATAGTTGATACTATGTTTAAGATTTCATCAACAGGGTTAGGAAATATGATAATGGGGGTTTTCTCAACATTCAAAGCTAATTGATAAGCTAATTCAAAATTAGGTATTCCATAGCCTAAATAATAATCAGGATATTGATATTGAGATGCAGTATATCTAATAATATCCATTATTTGATTATTTTTCAATGTTGGAAATGCCTGCAATAAACATGCAACGGAGCCAGCAATAATTGGAGAACTATAAGAAGTACCTCCTCCTTGTACAAGATTATCTAAAGAATTAATTAAATACGTCCCTGATCCACGTGCTGATATATCAGGTTTTATTACTTGTTGAAAATTGTTTCCTTGTGAACTAAAAGAAGCATAATTTCCCAATCCGTCAACTGCTCCAATTGAAAAAACACCCCTAGAATCAGCTGGAGCAATAACGCCATTTACTGAAGAATTTCCAGCAGAATTAACTAGTATTATACCCTTTTCATAAGCAATATTAGAACCCCTAGTGATAAATGCGGTAGTTCCGTCCATTTCTTCTTGAGAATAACTATAACTAGAGTTGTCATATATTCTGTACCCGAGGGAAGTATTGGCTATATCTATGCCTAAACTGTCAGCTCTTTCAATAGCTTCTACCCAGTAGCTTTCTTCAACAGGATTTTCTGAAGAAACATCTTCTGTCCTAAATAAATAAAATTCAGCATCAATTGCCGTTCCATAAAATTGGTTTTCAATATATCCAGCTATAATACTTAAAACATTTGTCCCATGAGAATTACCAATATAATCAAACAAATTTTCAGTTCTATCAACAAAGTCATATGTGTATTTTATATTTCCTGAACTCCTCAATCTATAAAAACCTTCCATTGTATCAACATTTCTGAAACCCGCATCAAATACACCTACTGAAATATCACTTCCAGTAAAGCCAAGACTGTGTAGAAAGTCCAAGTTAATCATTTGGATTTGATCAAATGGGACTCTATTGTTTAGATCATGATTTATCTCAGAAAATTTATCTTTCATTGCAGTTTTATTGATTCTGTTATTAGATCGATTTGCATATTCTATTCTATCAACAAAATCTAAGTTTTGCAACTGGTCAATTTCTTCATAATCCCCACGAACATGCAGACAATTAAACCATTTAGATTTTGACAAAACATCTAATCCTTGAAAATTATCAATAGTTTCTATATACGATTCATTAATAGGCACATCTCTAAAGTCTATTGGAATGTTCTTTAAAGACTTCATGTTTATAGATTTTTGACTTAATATAAGTATAGGGTTTTCAATAAAATATTCATAATTAGGTTTATCATTTAAGTAAACCCATGCATCTTCTAATTGAGCATATGTATTAAATTGGAATAAAAAAAGAATAAGTAAAAGTCTAAAGTCCATAATATTATGAAATTACACCTGAACCAATTAATTCATTTTCTATATACCATGCAACAAACTGTCCTTTAGTAATAGAAGACTGAGGTTTATCAAATAAAACATATATTCCTTCTTTATATCTGAACAAGCTTGCTTTTTGTAATGGTTGTCTATATCTAATTCTTGCCATTATAATCATAGATTCTTTGTAAGACAATTTTAAATCTTCTCTAATCCAATGCTCCTCATTAGAATCAACTAATAAAGCATCTCTATATAATCCAGGATGATCTTTTCCCATACCAACATATACAATATTATTTTCTACGTCAGTTTGTAAAACAAATAATGGTTTTTTAGAGCCTCCAATTCTTAATCCCTTTCTTTGACCAATAGTAAAATAAAAAGCGCCATTATGTTTGCCTACCTCTCTCCCATCACCAATTTTATAATTAATATTCCTAAGGCCTTTTATTAACTTTTCTTTTATTGTTAAAGAAACATCAGATTTTTTTTTATACAAATCACTAGAAGAATCTATCTCTATAATTAGCCCTTCTTTAGGCTTAAGTTTCTGCATTAAAAAGTCAGGCAATTTAACTTTACCTACAAAACACAAGCCTTGTGAGTCTTTCTTTTCTGCATTAACTAGTCCAATATCATTTGCAATCTTACGCACATCAGTTTTTTTTAAATTTCCAATTGGAAATAAAATCCTTGATAATTGTTTTTGATTAAGTTGGCAAAGAAAATATGATTGGTCCTTAGATTTATCAACACCAGAAATCAATTTGTGTATAATAATTTTTTCCTTCTTCTCCCTGTTAATTCTTGAATAATGTCCAGTTGCAACAAAATCAGCTCCAAGATCCAGTGCAATTTTCATAAATATGTCAAATTTTATTTCTCTATTACAAAGAATATCTGGATTTGGTGTTCTTCCATGCTTGTATTCTCTAAACATATATTGTATTATTCTAGTATTATATTCTTTACTAAGATCGACAGTCTGAAATGGTATTTTTAAGTTTTGTGCAACTATCATTGCATCGTTACTATCATCCAGCCATGGACATTCTTTAGAGATAGTAACGGATTCATCATGCCAATTCTTCATAAATAGTCCTATAACATGATACCCTTGTTTTTTTAATAAATAAGCAGCAACACTAGAATCTACTCCACCTGAAAGAGCAATTACAACTTTTTTCATTTTATAAAATTACAAATAATGGATGAAGTTAACTTATTCTATTTATGAGTCATTACAGGGAGTCAACAAAAATTGATAATGAATCAATAAACTTTTTATTCAAATCTTTATTTTTTATACCTGTTTGCTGGTTAAAATTATCACTAAAATTAGGTAAAGAGAAATATGGTATCTGATTAGGATTTCCTCTAGATATTCTATTATAAGCCATTTGAAGTACAGAAGAAGCTCCTTTTAATCCTTCAGAAGTCGCCATTAAAAACATTGGCTTATTATACCATACTACTTTCTCTATTCTAGAAATCCAATCAAAAACATTCTTAAATGCAGCGGTATATGCACCATTATGTTCAGCAAATGAAATAATAATTCCATCTGCCTCCTTAATTATTTCTTTAAAATCATAAGCTTCTTTGGGAATACCACTAAGCCTCTCTGAATCCTCGCTATAAATAGGCATTTCAAAATTGTTAAGGTCTAATATTTTTATATTAGAATTCTTTATTTGTTGAGCCGCATAAGTGGCTAACTTTTTATTTATTGAGTTTGAAGATGTACTTGCTCCAAAAGCTACAATTTTTTTCAAGTTGATATAGTTTTGTTGTTACCTATTTTTATTTCTTTTTTGTTTTTCTGCCTCCTCCATTAACTCTTGCATTTTCCTTTGAAAACGGTTTGGTCCTTTTTGAGGCTTTGCTTTATTTACCTGAATTTTTTCGCGAATTTTTGTCTCATCTAGAATATAATTTTTAATAACAAACATTATACTAATTGATAAAATATTTGAAATAAAATAATATAAACTTAACCCACTTGCATAATTATTAAAGAAAATTAACATAAAAATTGGTGACACATACATCATATATTTCATCATTTTAGTCATATCTGGCATACCCTCCTGAGGCGGAGGTTGGGATGCAGTCTGTTGGCCCATTGTCATTTGCATATAAAAGAATATAGATATTGCTGCCAATATTGGGAATAAACTAACATGGTCACCATATCCCCATATCCTAAATGGCAATTCCATAATACTATCATACGCTGATAAATCTTCCGCCCAAAGGAAACTCTTTTGGCGCAAATCAAATGCTGATGGAAAAAACATGAATAATGCATAAAACACAGGTATTTGTAATAATGCAGGTAAGCAACCACTCATTGGACTAGCTCCAGCCTTGCTGTATAAAGACATCATCTCCTGTTGCCTTTTCATTGGGTTATCCTTGAACTGTTTATTTAGTTGTTCTACATCAGGTTTTAAAATTTTCATTTTAGCTTGAGATAAATAAGATTTATAAAGTACTGGTGCTAAAGCAAGCCTAACAAGAATAGTCATAAAAATAATTGCCAGTCCATATGGGAAGATTGAGCTAAGCCATCTAAATAGTGGAACAAAAATAGATTTATTAATAAATCCAAATATACCCCAACCAAAAGGGATACTTTCATCTAAATCCAAATCATATTTATTAAACACTTTACCATCCGTTGGTCCAAAGTAAATTCTAAAGGATTCATTAAATTCATTATTGTTAAATGAAAATGGGATTTGTGTCATATACTGCTTTGTATATAATGTATCTATTGCTTCATCTTTAACTAAATCCCTAGAACTAATTTTAGCAGACTTAAAAGTATTATTGGAAGGGATAAGAATTGAACTAAAAAAATGCTGTCTAAATGAAATCCAATTAATATTAGTTACTTCATCTTCATCATCTCCCATTTGAGATAATTTATCAATTTTATTACTATCATGATAATATGTTAGTCTTGTATATCTGTTCTCATAAGTTATACTCTTAGAATTTCTAATTCCATTTAATTCCCATGAAAAAATATAATCCTCATTATGATTTACAATATCAGTAAATCCTCTAGATTTCATACTTATATCAATAACATATTCGTCTGGTTTTATAACATATAAATATTCCAAATATTTTTCATCAGAAACAGTTAATTTCATTGAAACAATATCATTATTACCATCATTATAGGCATGGGAAATAAAATCTTGGTTCTTTGTGCTTATTACCTTGTTATTAAAAGTTTTAAAATCAATATTAAAAGTTGAATTTCCATTATTTATTAAGAAGATAGGAGACCCATTGTAATCAATAAATTTATTCAATGCTAGCTGAGAGATCTGACCTCCTTTTTTTGAAAACTTAATATCAAAAAGATTATTTTTAATTTCAGTAATATAATCTGAATTATCTTTATCGGTAAATAGATCATTCTTAATGTCTTCTATAGAAAAATTCTCATTAATATTTTCTTTATCTTTTGATTTTACCTCTATTTCAATCTGCTGATTTTCCTGCTCTATAATTTCGGCTTGTTCTGGTGGATTTGTCCAGACCCAAAACATCAGTAACACTCCAATAAGTATAAACCCTATAATTCCCTTAATATCAACATTATTTTCTTGCATATTATTCAGATTAATTATTAGAATGTTTTGTAGCTGCTGCAATAAATGAAACAAATAGAGGATGAGGTGATAGAACTGTACTTTTGTATTCAGGATGGAATTGAACTCCCACAAACCATGGATGATTTGTTAATTCTATTATCTCAACTAGCCCAGTATCACTATTAATACCTGTAGCAAGCATACCATTTTCTTCTATATCCTTAAAATACTCACCATTGAATTCATATCTATGCCTATGTCTTTCATGAATAATATCACAATTATAAATTTTAGATACAAGGCTGTTTTTCTTTAGTTTACATTCCCATGATCCAAGTCTCATAGTTCCGCCCTTATTAATAATGTTTTTTTGATCATCCATTAAGTCTATTACGGGATATTTAGTTTTTAAATCCATTTCAGTTGAATTAGCATCTTCAAGTTTTAATATATTTCTAGAAAATTCTATAACGGCCATTTGCATACCTAGACATATTCCAAAAAATGGGATATTATTTAATCTAACGTGCTTAATCGCTTCAATTTTACCTTCAATACCTCTTCCTCCAAACCCCGGAGCAACTAAAACTCCATTAAAATTTTCTAGTTTTACAGCTATATTATCTTTGTTTATATATTCAGAATGTATTGCAGTTACTTCTACTCTAACCTCATTAACTGCTCCTGAATGTATAAAAGATTCTAAAATTGACTTGTAAGAATCCTGCAATTCTACATATTTACCAATCAAGGCAATTCTTATAACTCCTTTTGGATGCTTGTATTTTTTTAAAAATTGATTCCAAGATTTTAAATCAGGCTTTGAAGATTTTAACCCTAATTTCTTTAAAACCACCTTATCTAATCCCTCACTTAACATATGATTAGGAACATCATATATTGTTTTAACATCCAAAGATTGAATTACAGAATCAGTGTCAACATTACAAAATCTTGCTAACTTATTTCTTATACTATCATTTATTTCATGTTCAGTCCTACAAACTAAAACATCTGCTTGTACTCCACTTTCCATTAATGTTTTAACACTATGCTGAGTTGGTTTTGTTTTTAGTTCCTTAGCTGCTGAAAGATAAGGGATCAAGGTCAAATGAATAGCCACTACATTATTCTCACCCATTTCCCATTTCATCTGTCTTAAAGATTCTATATATGGTAAGGATTCAATATCGCCAACAGTTCCTCCAATCTCTGTTATAATTATATCATATTTATTATTACTAGCTAGATATTGAATGCTCTCTTTAATTTCATCAGTTATATGAGGAATTACTTGTACAGTTTTTCCTAAATATTCACCCTTTCTTTCTTTATTAATTACACTTTGATATATCCTTCCAGTTGTAATATTATTTGCCTGTGAAGTTGCTACATTTAAAAACCTCTCATAATGACCTAAATCTAAATCTGTTTCTGCCCCATCATTTGTAACATAACACTCTCCATGTTCATACGGATTCAGAGTGCCAGGATCTACGTTGATGTATGGGTCTAATTTCTGAATTGTAACTCTATAACCTTGAGCCTGAAGTAACTTGGCAAGAGATGCCGCGACTATTCCTTTACCTAATGAAGAAGAAACACCGCCTGTAACAAAAATAAATTTAGTGTTATATGACATTGTGCGTTATAAACGCAAACAAATTTAATGAATTTGATTAAATATATTTGTAAATATCAAGAATCATTTAAAAAAGATATAGAGATAGCATATTATTCAATTTCTACCAACTTTAAATCCTCAAATTTCATTATATAAGCCGAACTATTATTATATGCTCCATTTTTGTCCTTAACATATTTGAACTTATTTTCTATATATTCTGATTCAACCAAGTTTAAGTTATTATTATCTAATTCTCCACAACTTAATCTAATTAATAAGTCTAGAACTAAATCATGACCTCTTATAGCATACTTTGTTGGAAAAGAATTATACCTAGAGCTGTATTTTTTTATGAATTGATCATTATCATTATCTCTAATTGATCTATTTATAGAAGGATAATGAAAATTTAAGTTTGACATATTGTAATTAGAGATGTTAACTCCTTCAAAAGCTCTATTCTTATTTGTAGTTGTCAAAATTATTTCTGTTGAATCATTCACAAATGAGTTTAAGATACTTGTTATATTAGAAACAAAACCTTGGTCCTTAGTCTCCAAAAATACTATATTTCTGCTTTTAACAAATGTTGAATCTAAGCTGTCATAAACCATTGTTCTCGTGTCAATTCCAGAATCATTAATTCTAGAAAAAAATTGATGTGCATCTGGAAATATTTTCTTTATTTTATCACTAATTATCTTATTATAAGAATCAGCAATTATAAATTTTTGTGAAGGAACTGTATCACTCTCAACAAATGATATTATCTTATTAAATAATAAGTCATCACTAGGTATTGTATGTATAACATTACCATTCTCTAAATCAGTCTTACTTAGAGGGGAAACAATTTTTACATTGGAATTGCTTATTGATTTTGAAACATACTTAAAAGCATTTGAAGTTAAGGGACCAATTACTAAATCATAGGAAGAAAAATCATTTTTTTTAATTAATTCATGAATTATATTCCTATCTGCACCTGTATCAAAAATTTTAACTTCAACATCAATTCCAAATTTTGAAAATGAATCAACTGCCATTTCAATTCCAAACAGAAAATCAAGTGATATATTTAAAAGCTTATCATTTTTGATAATTTCTTTTGAATCCTCTATAGAATCAAAATTTATATTTTTAGTTCTAAATGGTAACATAACTGCGATCTTCTTTTTTTTATAATCAGTAATGTTTCCAATTAAAGATTCGTAATTTAAATTAGTTTCACTCTTAATTATGTTTTGAGTTTCAGGTATGTTTAATTCTTCTTTACTTTCATTAAATATTCTAGGAATCTTTAGTTTAACGCCTTTTTTTATTTCTGTGTTTGGATTAAATTCTAAAATAATATTTACATCAACATCATAAATCATTGCAATTTTCTCTATATCTTGATTTTTTCTAACCTTATGAATTATAAAGTCTGTTTGTGATTGAGTATAATTCACAAACATAAATACAATTAAAAAGAAAAATATTCCCTTATTTAAATTTCTTATTCCCATTCTATAGTTGCTGGTGGTTTTGAGCTTATATCGTAAACAACTCTGTTTACACCTTTAACCCTGTTAATTATTTTATTTGAAACATTTTGAAGAAAATCATAAGGCAAATTAACCCAATCTGCAGTCATTCCATCAGTACTTTCAACGGCTCTTAAAACAACACATCTTTCATAAGTTCTCTCATCTCCCATTACTCCTACACTTTTTATAGGCAATAACATAGCTCCAGCCTGCCAAACCTTGTCATATAATCCTTCTTGTTTTAATGAATTAATAAAAATGCTATCAACTTCTTGTAATATTTTAACTTTTTCAGGATCTATCTCACCTAAAATTCTAATTCCAAGTCCTGGCCCTGGAAAAGGATGTCTTCCTAATATTTCTGGATTAATCTTTAAATGATAACCTACCCTTCTCACCTCATCCTTAAATAATAATTTTAATGGTTCTACAACTTTTAATTTCATATAGCTTGGCAGTCCTCCAACATTATGATGGCTTTTAATAGTAGCTGAAGGGCCTCCAGTAGCTGATATACTTTCAATAACATCAGGATAAATTGTTCCCTGAGCTAACCATTTAACATTTTTAATTTTTTTAGACTCAAAATTAAAAGCATCAATGAACGCCTTACCTATTTTTTTCCTCTTTAATTCAGGGTCTTCTATACCTCTTAAAGCCTGATAAAATTTAGAGGAATAATCTATGCCTTTAACATTTAGATTCATTCCATTATATTGATCTAGAACATCTTCAAATTCATTTTTTCTTAAAAGACCATTGTTTACAAAAATGCAATGCAAATTATCTCCAATTGCTCTGTTTAATAATACTGCAGCTACAGTTGAATCGACTCCACCAGATAAACCCAAAATTACTTTATCAGTTTTAAGCTCAGATTTAAGAAATGAGACTGTTTGATCAATAAATGAGTCAGGTGTCCAATCCTGTTTTAATTTTGAAATTTTTAAAAGAAAATTTTCTAATATTTTTTTTCCATCTATTGTATGATAGACTTCAGGATGAAATTGAAGTCCATAAATATCTTTATCATTAATTCTAAATGCCGCATTTTCAACATCGGAAGTACTTGCTAACAAAGTAGAATTATTTGGAAGGTTTTTAATTGTATCCCCATGACTCATCCAAACTTGACTTCCCTTGCTAATATTATCAAATATGCAATTATCATTGCTAATATAATCCAAGTTTGCTCTGCCATATTCTCTAATATTGGAAGGTAAAACTAAACCTCCTTTTTCCTTTGCTAGCAACTGAGCTCCATAACAAACTGCAAGAACTGGTTTGCTATTTATTATTGCATCAAAGTCTATCATAGGTGCATTTTTATCTCTTACAGAAAATGGGCTTCCTGACAAAATTATTGCTTTATATCTATTTAAGTCTGAAGGGATTTTATTAAATGGATGTATTTCAGAATATATATTTAGCTCTCTTACTCTTCTAGCAATCAATTGAGTATACTGAGATCCAAAATCAACAATCAATACATTATTTCCCATGTGTAAAAATAGAAATAGATTTTATAAAATAAAAAGAATAAAATTATAATATTTAGCTAATTTCAATTACTGAAAATCTCTTGTTTAAAGGCTTAATATTTTTCTTTAATATATCTATAATTTTATATCCGTATTCACAATAATATTCTGAAAAATTGGCTGTTCTTTCTTGTAAAGTGTCATTCGGAAATAATTCTTTCCTTAATTCTGTAATTCTTGATATTTCATCTGAAAACTTTTTCTTTTGAGCATTTAATAGCTTTTTTTCCAAATTATCAATTCCATCTAATTGTTTTTTCTCCTGCGCCTTAACTGCTCCTGTAAAAGAATAATCTGTTTTGGATGCAATATCAAATAAATATTTAAACTGATTCTTTAGAATATTCTTTAATTCTGAAAAATCTATATTCAATTCTGAAAATTCATTAGTTTTTATTGTTGTTAATTTATTTATGTCTAAAAAAATATCTTTAATATCGATATTTAATGTTTTTAATTTTTTTATCTCCCTGGAAGAAATTAATAAAATAGAATTTCTGTTTAATAAAATTGGGAAAGTTATTTTAAAACTCTCAAAAGATTTTTTTAGTTGAAGCCAATAAGCGATCTCTGCTGGTCCACCAATATAGCATAAATTTGGCAACAAATATTCTTGATAAATTGTTCTAAATAAAACATTTGGCGAAAATTTTTCAGGATTATTTTCAATTGAATCTACAATATTTTTTTGTTCTAATTTATTTTTACTTCCTTCAATCAAGAAATGATTCTTTTTCTTTATAATTCTTTTTCTTTCATTCTTTTCAATATAAAATAAGTTAACATCTCTAGTATGTGCTTGAACTTTATAATCTAATTTCTCTAACTTTTTTAGAGTTGATAAAGATGATTTTTTTATAGAGCTATCCTTAACCTCCTTCTTTAGAAAATCTCTGAAGGATTTTTTTAAATCTTTATGATTTGCATCGATAATTAATAAGTTATATTTTCTAAATAACAAATGAACAAAATTTCTTGTAGCATCTGATAAACAATCAGATTTTAAATATGTATTTTTAAACAAACTAATTAATTCATTTGAATTTTTATTATCTGGAAAAATTCTTTTTAATTCATCTATGACTGTATTTAATTCACCGGTTAAAAATTCACCAACAACTCCTGTCTGATCACTCCCCCATTCAATTTTGGAGTTTTCAAAGTTAAAATGGTTAATCTCTTTAAAATCATGATCTTCAGTTGCCATCCAGTAAACAGGTATGAAATTAAATTTTGGATACTTCTGGGTTAATTCATCACATAAATTTATTGTAGTAAGTATTTTATAAAGAAAATAAATAGGGCCTGTAAACAAATTTAACTGATGACCAGTTGTTACAGTAAATGTGTTTTTTTCCTTAATTGATTCTAGCATTGAGTTAAATTCATTAGAACAATTAATCTCTTTATACTGCTGTTTAATTACATCATATAGGATTTCTCTATTTTTATCTCTGTATTCTGATTTCTTCTGGTCAATTTGTTTTTTGAAATTATCAATCGAAGGATATAAATTATAAAAGCTTTTTAGTTTTGGATCATTATTCATATAATCACAAAAAAGTGGGCTAAAATATGATGTTTCTTTATAATTGATTTCTTTTACTACCATATATAAAGTAAATATAATTAGTTTTCTTTATATATTTGTTTCCTTGACTAAAACTAAACATACTTATGAGACTAATCTATAACTCTATCATATTACTACTATTTATTAATATTCAAGCTTTTTCTCAGAATATTCAATCTCCAAGTGAATTTCTTGGATATGAAATTGGAACACAATTTTCTAGACATAGCCAGGTAATAGACTATTTTGACTACGTATCAAACAAATTACCAGAAAATGTAATAATGGAAAAATATGGGAAAACCTACGAGAGAAGACCTCTTTATTTAGCATATATTTCATCAAAGGAGAATATTAAGAACATTGATTTAATAAGAAAAAATAATTTAAGTAATGCTGGAGTTATTAAAAAGGAGATAAATTCTAGTATAAATAAAGATATAGCAATTGTATGGTTGAGTTATAACGTTCATGGAAATGAATCATCATCAACTGAGGCTTCTATGAAAACTCTTTATCTTCTTTTAACTAAAAATTCAAATTTACTTGATAATACTATTGTTATCATTGACCCATGTATAAACCCAGATGGTAGAGACAGGTATGCAAACTGGTATAACCAAACTGTAACAATACCTTATAATACAAACTCTAAGTCTAGAGAACATGATGAGCCTTGGCCAGGAGGTAGAGCGAATCATTATTTGTATGATTTAAATAGAGATTGGGCTTGGATAACTCAAACCGAATCAAAATCAAGATTAAAAATATATAATAAATGGCTTCCTCATGTTCATGTAGACTATCATGAACAGGGAATTGATAATCCTTACTATTTTGCACCAGCAGTTGAGCCCTATCATGAAATTATATCTAAATGGCAGCGTGATTTTCAAAAAGAAATCGGAAAAAATAATGCAAAATATTTTGATCAAAATGGATGGCTATATTTTACAAAAGAAACCTTTGATTTACTTTATCCAAGTTATGGAGACACGTATCCAACATATTTAGGGGCTATTGGAATGACTTATGAAAAAGCAGGTGGAGGCGTTGCTGGTTTAGGAATTTTAAATTCGGAAAATAAAGTTTTAACACTAGTTGATAGAGTTAATCACCATACAACAACTGGAATATCAACAGTTGAAATATCATCAATTAATGCAAAAAAATTAAATGATGAATTTAAATTATTTTTTAACAATAATTCTGAAGTAAAAAATTACATTTTAAGAGGAGAAAAAGATAAAATAGATACATTAAAAGAGCTATTAGATCAACATGAAATAATTTATTCTAGTGGAAAACCGAATAAAACTTCAGCCTATAGCTATAATAAAAATGAAAATAAAAACATAGAAATAAAAAATTCTGACCTTATAATTTCTGTAAATCAACCCAAAGGAAAATTAGTTGATGTTCTTTTTGAACAAAATGCTAAACTTAGTGATTCAATAACCTACGATATAACAGCTTGGAGTCTACCATATGCATACGGATTAGAAGCTTATGTAACTACCAAATCAATTGTAGAATCAAAACACTCAGACTTAATTAAAGAAAATAAGTATGATGAAAAAGCTATAGCATATGGAGTTAAGTGGAATCATTTAAAAGATGCTAAGTTTTTGACAGATCTATTAACAACAAAGTTAAAAGTTAGATTTAATAAAACTGAACTTGTAAACAATGGAATTAAGTATAATCCTGGGTCTTTAATTATTTATAAAGGTGATCAAAATAATGAATCAATGTTTAAGGAAGTTATTGGATTAGCCAATAAACACAATAGAAAATTAAATCCAATTTATTCAGGAATGTCAGATAATGGTCCTGATTTAGGCTCATCCTCTATAGAATTAATTAAAAATAAAAATATTGCTATTTTAACTGGTGATGGATCTGGAGATGGAGTTTCGTCTTTAAATTATGGCGCAATATGGTACTTTTTTGAGCAAGAAATAAATTATCCTTTGACTCATATAAATATAAATAAATTTAATAGAATAGATATTAATGAATTTGATGTTTTAATAATACCTGATGGATATTATTTCTCTATTAAGAACGAAAAAAATACAGAAAAAATGGAATCTTGGCTAAAAAATGGTGGTAAAATAATAGCATTTAGTAAAGCTCTTAGCATATTTAGTAATAGTAAGAGTTTTAAACTAAAATCCAAGACAACTAATACAAATTTAACAGAAGAAAAAATACTTTATAAAGATCAAAGAAGAAATAGAGTTAATAATATGATCTCTGGAGCAATTTTTAAAGTTGAGCTAGACAATTCCCATCCTATGGCTTTTGGATATTCAAAAGATTATTATTCCTTAAAAATTGGTTCAAGTTCTTATGAATTACTTAAAAAGGGTTATAATGTCGGAGTTATAAAAGATAATCCTAAACCGGTATCAGGGTTCAGTGGAAAAAATGCTCTAAAAAAATTAGAAAATTCTATGATATTTGGTCATGAAACCTTTGGGAAAGGAGATATTGTATATTTTGCTGACAACCCGCTTTTTAGAAGTTTCTGGGAAAATGGGAAATTATTTTTTGTTAATTCAATATTTTTTGTGGATTAATAATACCCTGTTTTATTACACTAGCATACAGGTCAAAATCTGAAGCATCAACAATTTTAGCTTTTACAAACTCCCCTACTTTTAAGTAAGTTTTTCTTGCATCAATTAGAACTTCATTGTCAACGTCAGGGGAATCAAATTCAGTTCTCCCTACAAAGTAATTTCCTCTTTTTCTATCAATTATAATATCTAATTCTTTACCAATTTTTTTCTGATTTAATTCCCACGAGATTTCAGACTGAATCTCCATTATTTCATTTGCACGTTCTCTTTTTATATCTTCTGGAACATTATCAATTAAATTATAGGCATGAGTATTCTCCTCATGAGAATATGTAAAGCATCCTAGTCTGTCAAACTTTATTTCTTTAACCCAATCTTTCAACAAACTAAAATCGGATTCTGTTTCCCCTGGATAACCTACAATTATAGTAGTTCTAATTGCAATACCAGGAACTTTATTTCTTATTTTTTTAATTAAATCATTAATTTTTTCTTTAGAACTACCTCTCCTCATACTTTTCAAAATTTTGTCAGATATATGCTGAAGAGGTATATCAATGTAATTACAGACTTTTGGTTCTGATTTTATAACTTCTAATAAATCCAATGGAAATCCTGTTGGAAACGCATAATGCAATCTTATCCATTGAATCCCATCAATATGTGCTAAATATTTCAAAAGCTCTGATAAATTTCTTTTTTTATATATATCTAGACCATAAAATGTTAAATCTTGAGCAATTAGAATCAACTCTTTAACCCCTTTTTCTGCTAATTTTCTGGCTTCTACTAATATCTCATCAATTGGTCTGCTTTTATGTTTTCCTCTCATTAATGGAATTGCACAAAAACTACAAGTTCTGTCACAACCTTCTGATATTTTTAGATATGCATAATTCTTTGGAGTAGTAATTAATCTTTCACCAACTAGTTCATGAAGGTAATCAGCTCCTAGTTCTTTAAGTAGATTAGGCATCTCAGTAGTTCCAAAATAATGATCAACATCTGGAATTTCCTTACATAGATCAGATTTATATCTTTCACTTAGACATCCAGTAACATAGACTTTGTCAATTTCTCCACTTTTCTTCTTATCTACGTAGTCAAGAATAGTATTTATACTTTCTTCTTTAGCATTATTAATAAATCCACAAGTATTAATAACAACTATATTACCTTTCTTTTCATGAACCACCTTCTTTTTATTGGCTTTAAGTTGACCCATTAAAACTTCACTATCATATATGTTTTTACTACATCCAAGTGTAATAACATTTATAATATTCTTATCTAAAGATTTTGTTCTCAAGGAATCCTATTTAAAAAATGAATCTACAAATTCAAACTTATTGAATACTTGTAGATCATCAACTCCTTCGCCCACTCCAATATAATTTACAGGAATATTAAACTCCTCACTAATTCCTATTACAACACCACCTTTAGCAGTTCCATCTAATTTGGTAATTGCCAAGGAGGTAACTTCGGTTGCTTTAGTAAACTCTTTTGCTTGTTGAAAAGCATTTTGACCAGTAGAACCATCTAAAATAAGTAATACATCATGAGGAGCATTTTCTACAACTTTTTGCATTACTCTCTTTATTTTACTTAATTCATTCATCAAGTTAATCTTGTTGTGTAATCTTCCTGCTGTATCAATCAATACTACATCAACATTGTTTGATTTAGCATAACTAAGAGTATCAAATGCAACAGATGCAGGGTCACTTCCCATTTCTTGTTTAATTATAGGAATATCTACTTTTTCAGCCCATATATTTAATTGATCAATTGCAGCAGCTCTAAAAGTATCTGCTGCTCCAATGACAACATTTAAACCTTTCATCTTAAATTGATTTGCTAGTTTTCCTATAGTAGTTGTTTTACCTACCCCATTAACTCCTACAACCATGATAACGTATGGACCATTGGTTTTAGGAATAGAAAAATCAACAGATTCACCATTGCTGTTCTCAGATAATAGTTGTGCTATTTCTTCTTTTAAAATATTGTTTAATTCTTTGGTAGTACTATACTTGTCTTTAGCAACTCTTTCCTCTATTCTTTCAATTATTTTTATAGTAGTGTTAACACCTACATCACTAGTAATTAAAACTTCCTCAAGTTCGTCTAGAACACTGGCATCAATTTTTGATTTTCCTGTAACTAGTTTGTTTAATTTAGATAAAAACGAGGTGTTACTTTTTTCTAAGCCTTTATTTAGTGTTTCCTTCTTCTTTTTGGAAAAGATTCTTTTAAAAAATCCTTCCTTGACATCTTTTTCTGGTTCAGGTTCTGGCTCTGGCTCTGGCTCTGGTTCTGGTTCAGGTTCTGGCTCTGGTTCTGGTTCAGGTTCTGGCTCTGGTTCTGGCTCTGGTTCTGGCTCTGGTTCAG
>CAJWCT010000002.1 GCA_913031385.1 uncultured Flavobacteriales bacterium
TCTGAAAATCCATTTGAATTATACAGATGAGATGCTAAAATATAAAAACCATTTTTGAATGAGTAGTCTATTGATGTAGAGAGGCTAGTAGAATTTGTTTCAGAATGATCCTCTGAAATAAAGTAGGTGATTTCACCCTTAAATCCTGCATTTTTTATATTTCCAGCCCATCCACCTCCTAATGCTATATCATCGTAATAATTTGCTAGCAAAAATTGAAAATCATATCCCATTTTATTTATTTTATACAATGCAGCAATCACTGAGCTGTTGACTTCTATGGTTTGATTTATGAATGTTGATGGCTTATAAACAATATCCAAACTCGATAAATCATCTCCAGTATATTGAAAACGAATTACATCTGATCCGGGCCGTTCTATATAATCAAAATCAATAAAATTATAGGCGTTAAACAGGTCATTTGAGTTCCATATAGTATTTATTCCCCAATTAACCCTTTGACGGCCAATGCTTATTTCAATTTTTTCTTTTTGATATTTCAGCCACATTCTATCGATCATAGAATGTATTTTAAATTTAGAATCATTAACAAAATAATGAGATAAATCAACATATCCATTATCAGAGTTAAATTTACCTTCATCAAATAGTATACGGTTCCTTAATTCTAATCCTATTGAAAAATTTTCTCGAATATATCCTCTAATATTAATCCTATTATGAATTAAATGATTTGTTTGGAATTCTTGATGATTTAACCCTTTAAATTCTAGATATGAAGGCAAATAGGTTATATATCCACCTAAGGTAAATTCTGTCTTTTTTTCTTGACCCTGTAATTCAATACAGGATACTATGATAAGAAAAAATAGAAAAAATTTATTTTTTAATATCCTTAATAATTTTTCCATCTTCTAAAGTTACAACTCTTCTTGCTCTATTAATAACCCTCTGGTCGTGAGTAGAGAATACGAATGTGATATTTTCTTGCTTATTTAGTCTAGACATAATGTCAAGTAGTTTTGCTGTAGATTTTGAATCTAAATTAGCTGTTGGTTCATCTGCAAGTATAAATTTTGGTTTTGAAGCAAGCGCTCTTGCTACTGCCACTCTTTGCTGCTGACCACCTGATAGCTCTGCTGGTCTTCTTTTTGACATATCACCCATACCTACTTCATTTAGTAAATCACTTGATCTTTGATCCATGTCCTTCTTGTTATAGCCCTGCATTAACATGACCATTTCAATATTTTCCTTGGCTGTTAGCACAGGAATTAAGTTATAAGCTTGAAACACAAAGCCTATATTATTTAATCTAAATTTTATCATTTGACCTGATGAATATGATGAAATTAATTCATTGTCTATAATTACGTTACCACTTGTTGGACTATCTAGACCGCCTATACAATTTAATAAAGTAGTTTTTCCTGATCCAGAAGGACCTACAATAGCAGTAAATTCACCATCAGAAATTTTTAAGTTTACATTATCTACAGCCTTAACTTTTAAACTACCTTGTTTATAAGTTTTTTTTAATTTTTCTGTTTCTATCATAATTTAATATTTAAATTGATTTTGTTGCTTCTGCTGGATTTATTTTAAGAGCTCTTATTGCAGGAAATATTGATGAAATGGATGAAATCAATATCACCAATAAACTCAAATTAAGATAATATTCAGCTGGAAGCTTTAAATAAAGTATTGTTCCTACACCAAAGTTTTCAAGTCCAGACCCTACGACACTTAAATCTATACCACTAACACTAAAATAATCTATAGTAATATATGTGATCAAAAGACTAAATGGTATAGCAACTAAAGAAAGAAATATAGTCTCAAAACAAATCATTAAGAATATATAAATCTTTGTCATTCCTATAGACATAAGCATTCCTATTTCTTTTTTTCTTTCAAGAATTGCCATAAGCATAGTATTGATAATACCAAAGGATAAACCAGAAAGCACAATTAACATAAATATGTATAAAAATGAACTTAACATCTGGTTTGCATAAGCGAGTTCAACAGCAATTTCATCCCAGGATTTAACATCTAGAGTATTATTAATTTTCTGTAAATCTAATCTTAATGATTCATTTACAGAGTTAGTAGTAACACCGCCATTAATAGTTAAAACAGGGATTTCATGATAGCTGTTTAAATCAGGTATATTAGAAAAGATAGAACTATTTTTTACAAAGACATTGTAATCATCAAACATTCCATTTCCAGATTTAAAAATCCCCTCAATTCTAAATAACAAGGATGTTATATCTCCATTTACATCTTGAAAAGCTATGACAACCTTAGATCGAAGTCTTAGATTTAGTTTGTCTGCTAATTTTTTACCAACGACCATCGTGTTTGACCTTTTAGATTCAAAATAATCTCCTTCAATAATTTTAGTATATACATTAGTTACTTTCATCTCAGATTCAGGATTGATTCCAAGAACATTTACTCCATAGGAGCCAGTAGAATTTGATAACATGCCGTTTATTACAACTCTTTTAGAATAGGATTTTACTCTATTATCATTTTTTAATTTTTCCTCTAAATAGTGAATATTAGAAATAGTATCACTTAGAGAATATTCTTTAGAAAACTCTTTATTATGTATTTGAATGTCAGCCAGGTAGGTATTTATTGCTGTGTTCATCCGTTGACTATTTAGAGTAATCATTAAAGATGAAATTATTAGTCCTCCATATAGGCCTAATACTATGGAAAGAATTACTACCAGACTTCTTTTTTTATTTCTCCAGATATTTCTCCAACCTATTTTTATTAATGTAATTAGATTCATTCTTTCATAGCTTTTACGGGGTTTAAAGATAAAATCCTAATGGCCGGATAAATTGAGATAAGTATCGAAATACCAAAAATAAAAAATGCATGTGAGATAGGTATATCCCAATTTATAGAAAAAGGCACTACTGGATCAAAACCAAATTCACCTATTGCATCGCCTAACCCTTCCCCAAAACTTTCCATATTAAAAGGATTTTTATTAAAATAATGTGAAATAGGTCTAGTTATTACTATTCCAATTATTACTCCTATAGAAGAGAGCATAATAGTTTCTAATAATATTATTAGATATAACTTTATTCTATTCATTCCAATTGAGAGCAGGACACCAAATTCGTACATTCTCTCTTCTGTCATCATAAGAACTGTTCCGAAAATTCCAAAGCATACAATTACATATAATATAAAAGCCATAATTAATCCCCCTACATTATCTGCTGTAATCATTTGATCTAATTCAGGAAGAATTTCTTGCCATGTCATAACTTCATAATCACTAGAAATAGTTTTTCTAATATCTTCTGCTATTTTTTTCTCATCGTAATATTCTTTTTTGTCAATAATTAGGTGAGTAGCAATATTTTCTGATGATATATATTCCTGCGCTGATTTTATATCCATAAAAATGGTCATCTCATTTAATTTGGGATTTTTTAAATCAATTATTCCATTAGCCACATATTTACCTGCAGCCATCATACCTTGATAACCTTGACCAAAAAGCACTAAGGTATCTCCCATTTTGACATCAAAATATTCTGCTATCCCTTTACTTAAAATTATTCCATCAGTACTGTCAAAAGACGTTGAACCTTCTATTATTTTATTATCCCAATCTGATATTAGCTGTTCTTTTTCAATTTCAATACCAGTAATTATTGTTCCTTTAGATTTTTCTCCTTTTGAAACAAGAGAAAATGTTTGAAGCCGTTTTGAAATATTATCAATTCCAGTAATAGAATTAATTTCATCAATCAGTCTATCATCTACTTCCATTGAATTATTAACACTTTGTTTTTCCCAATATCCATTGGCATGAACTTGAACATAACCGGAATAAGATTGTACAACTGTTTTTATAATGCTATCATAGAACCCAAGCTGCATGCTTCTCATTAAAATTACAAGAATTAAGGCTCCTGAAATAGAAAGGGTGCTTATTAAAGTTCTTTTATTGTTTCTCCAGATATTTCGCCAGGCAATTTTTAGAATCATCTTAAATTTTTCATATAGTTAGGCATGAAAAATCGACTGTTTATATACAGGTCAAATTTCCATACCAGTCTTTCAATAATTGTCTTATTACCTTCTTTTTCTAATGGGGTAAATTCAATTATTGAAGGCAGTTTCTTTCCGTCAAAATTTTTTACTGCTTTGCCATTCATAATACTCACAAGTTCGTTATACTCATCAAAGAATTGTGTTTTTAATTGCATGTAATCAATTTTGTCTATCCACATGACTAGTTTTCCCCAGACAACAGGCGCATCTTCGTTAGGGATGAGTTCAATAATCCAACAATCTAGACCTTCTACTGATTCTTCACCAATTATAGAATTGGAATAATCACTTTGTATTGATGATCTTTGAACAAGATCATCATTTGTAAAATCTGTCCCCATCCAGTTTTGCATCATCATTGACGGTGGAAGTTTTATTGTTCTCTCTATAGATGGGATATAATTCCACACTTCATTTTCTCTTTTTAAGAAAACTGTTCCCTTTTCTTTTGCGGGGGAAAGCACCACTGAAACAAAATAATCTTCTCCAATTGACCAACCTTTCATTACCATCTCTTTACTCCATTTGGGACGAACGATTTTTATCATCATTTCTTGGTATGATGATTCAATTCCTCGTATTTTTTGGTCGGATATTTTTAGAATTTCACTTGATTCTTGTGTGAAGGATGTAAGAAAAGAAAACAGACAAATTATAAAAACTAATTTTTTCATACTGTTGTTTGTCAATTGATCTTTAATAGAAAGAATTGTTGTTCAAATTTACGAATTTTATATTCTTTGTAAGTACGATTAATGTCATATATCATTTAATTCTTTAAATTTAAATCGATCTAGCTCAGCAGTCTCATGTTCTTGAATCATGATTTTTTCAATTCTCTTAATAATATCGGGATGATCTTTGGATAAATCAATTTCTTCGCCCAAGTCATTTTCTAAATTGTACAATTCTATTTTCATATTTCCATCAAAAATATTTTTTCTAATTCCTTTCCATTTACCTATTCTTACAGCTTGTTGACCCTTATAGCTTGGAAATTCCCAATAAAGAAAATCATGAGTTTTTTGTTTTGTATTGAGTAATGTATTCTTAAAGCTGATTCCATCAATTTTATCAGGAATATTAGCTCCAGCAATATCACATAGTGTAGGTAGAACATCATAGAAAGAAGAAATATGATCTGATGTTGACCCTGGTTTTATTCGATTAGGCCAGCTAACTATCATAGGAACTCTTATGCCACCTTCATGTAGAAAACCTTTTGTTTTTCCATACCCATTGGAAAATGGCTTTGAACTGTTAAAAAAATTAAAATCAACACCACCAAGATAAGTAGGTCCATTATCACTAGAAAAAACAATTATAGTATTTTCATATTGACCTATTTCTTTTAACTTTTGGATTAATTCTCCTATTTGATTGTCCAGATGGGTAATCATTGCCGCATATGTAGCCTTAGGAAACCTATTTGGGAAATAACCCTGATTTCCCAAATATGGATTTGGATCATCTAATATTTCTCTATATGTATTTACACTTTCTACTGGTGCTTGTAATGGCAGGTGAGGAAGTGGTGATGCATAGAATAAGAAAAAGGAATTATCCTTATTATTTTCTATAAATGATAATGCTTTTTGATGAATTTTATCTGGTGCATATTCCTTTTGAGTAAAAATAGAATAGCTTGATTCATCCATAGGGTTGTCTTCTGGATTTAGTTTAGTAGTTGGACTAATTAAATCATTTTCTAGAAAGACCTTTGTCTCATTTTCCCAAAGATGAGACGGGTAGAGATTGTGAGCCTGCCTTTGGCAATTGTATCCATAAAAAGCATCAAAACCTTGAAGATTTGGGACTCCAACAGTTTCGGGAGCTCCTAGTCCCCATTTTCCAAACATTCCTGTTGTGTAGCCAGCTTTTTGTAGTAGTTTGCCAATAGTTACAGTATTTTCTGGAATAGGTCTTTGCCCTTCAAGTGAAGGATCACTAAAAGCTTTAATATAATCCCACACTTCACCTCGATCTCTCCACTCATCATTTCCTCTTATATAGGAGTGCCCCATATGTTTTCCTGTAAGCAAAGAATATCTAGCTGGCGCACATACTGGAGCACCAGAATAATGTTGTGTAAATACCATTCCATTAGTGGATAATAAATCAATATTTGGTGTTTGTATTATTTCCTGGCCATTATAACCCACTTCACCATAGCCTAAATCATCTGCAAGAATGTAGATAATATTGGGGGAAACTTTATTTTCTTTATTTGAGCAATTATTTAGAAAACAAAGCAACAAGAATAAATAAAATAATTTGTTAAACTTCAATTGCATAAACATCAGATGTTTTGTTTTTCATAGAGTCAAAATAAAAATCAATATGTCCCAAATATAACCCATAACATCCTACTTGATTGATTATCACTTTTTCTCCATCAAGATTTGTTGTAATTACAGGTTTGTCAAGAAATGTGTGTGTATGCCCACCAATAATTAGATCAATATTCTTTGTTGACTTGGCCAGGGTTAAATCAGAGATCTTTTTTGAATCATTTTTATAATAATGACCTAAATGTGATAGACAAATAATTAAATCACATTTTTCTTCTTCCTTTAATATCTTAGTCATTTCTTGAGTTATCTCAATAGGATCAAGGTATTTAGTTTCCTTATATAAGTTCTTATTAACTAATCCTTCTAGTTCTATTCCTAATCCAAACACTCCAATTTTAATACCTGATTTATTAAATATCGTGTAAGTTTTTGCATGAGAATCCATTATGGTGTTTTTAAAATCATAATTGGATGAGATAAATTGAAATTTTGCATTAGGAAGCTGTGCGTATAGACCTTCTATACCATTATCAAAATCATGATTACCAATAGTAGCAGCATCATAGTTTAGCATACTCATTAGTTTAAATTCAATTTCTCCTCCGTAATAGTTAAAGTATGGGGTTCCCTGAAAAATATCCCCTGCATCTAGTAAAAGGGTATTAGGATTACTACTTCTTATAGATTCAATAATTGTTGATCTTCTTGCTACGCCGCCTTTATTTGGAAATTTTGCATGATTGTCATTAAATGGTTCAATATGACTATGTACATCATTTGTGTGCAAAATGGTAATTTTCTTTTGCTCAGAATCCATACAACTATTAAAATTTAAAGCACTACCAGATAGGAGTAATGATGAATAAATGCTGTTTTTAATAAAGTTTCTTCTTTTCATTAGTTCTTTATAATAAATCTATTGTCTATTTTAAAATTTACAGTATCAACTTCTTTAAAATAGTCAATAAGTACATTTCTTATTTTATAATCTAGGGTAGTGTTTTTTTTACTTTTGCTAAAAAAAGTCATTTTATCTCCACCATTTAGTAGATAATCACTTGTTGCTACAGAATAAATTTTATTTTCATCAATCTTTTTACCGTTAATTTTTGCATCTAAAAGGTTGTAGTTTTTGTCCAATACAATATTTATGCCTGAAATAGGATGAGCTTTTCTGTTTAGAGTCAGATAATTAATTAATTCGTAAACATCCCTACCTTTTAACTCACAAACAACAACGCTGTTTTCAAAAGGCATTATTTTATACGCTGTTCTAAATGTTATATTTCCTTTTGAAATCATGGATCTAATTCCACCGTGATTTAATAAAATAAAATCAATATTTTTATTTGTCCTAGCCCTGTATACTGGATTTGAGAATTTCAAGGTTACATCTGCCATCATATTTCCAATAGCAGTATTGAGAACTCCATTTTTTTTGTCATAATCTACAGGACTATATGCCAAGACACTATCCATTTGTTTATCAACATTATTCTTATAAGGATTAATAAAATCTACTATTTTATTATCATTTTCAATGGTATTATTTATCTCAATTTTATTTCCTGATAATATATACTTAGTTTCACAGCTTTCTATTGAAAAAAATAAAAGAAATAATGTGATAATTGCTCTTCTCATATTTAGAATTAATATAACAATTGTTATGTTTAATTAATTACATTTGTATAATACCAGTAATAAGATATGTTTTTAAACTTATTTAGGAAAAGATCTAACCAAAAATATATTAACAAAATATTAAATTCTAAGAGATCAAAAATTAGTGAAAAAAAGATTCGATCTGTTGGAATTATATTAAGTCTTGATGAATATAAAGATTACGATAAATTGAGTGAAATCTTTGTTGATTTTGGTGTAAATGAGAATAAGATTAAGTTTATAACATATCTCTCCGATAAAGACTTTAAATTAAACCATTGGGATGATTATTTTAACCCAAAGGATTTTGGATGGAATGGGAACATAACTAATATTGCTCTAACTGAATTTATAGATTTTAAATATGATGTTCTTATAAGTTATTATCGAATAGATAATTTAGATTTAAATCTTGTTACTGCGAAATCAAAGGCTAACTTCAAAGTAGGAATATCTAATTTTGATCAACGCTTAAATGATTTTATAATTGACGTAGGAGCTAAACATATTGATGTTTTTAGAAATGAATTAGAAAAGTATTTAAAGGGATTAAATAAGATTCTTTAATATTCTCTTGATATACTTTTAATTTTATAATAAATATTTAATTTATACTTTTGCATTCGCTTGATTTAGGATGAAAAAAATTCAATTTATATTAATACTTGGTCTGATACTATCTTGTGGAGAGTATCAAAAGGCATTAAACTCTGATGTTATTGCAGATAAATTCCTTTTAGGAACATCTCTGTATGATGAAGGGAAATTTAAAAAGGCTAATAGGTTATTTACTCAAATTGTTCCTCAATATAGAGGAAGACCTCAAGCTCAGAAATTAATGTATATGCATGCAAAGTGTTTTTATGAAACAAAAAACTACTATACTGCAAATTATCAGTGTGAACGATTCGCTAGTTCTTATCCTGATAGTGAAAAAGCTCAAGAAATGGCATTTCTTGGAGCAAAGAGCTATTATTATCTTGCTCCAATTTTTTCTAAGGATTCAAAAGAAACATTAACTGCAATTGAAAAGCTTCAAGCATTTATTAATACTTATCCTGAATCTGAATATATAAGTCAGGCTAACGAATTAGTATTTGATTTAGATTTTAGACTAGAAATGAAAGCCTATGATACTGCATTTCAGTACAATACACTTACAGATTATCAAGCTTCTATAAAGGCCTTTGATAATTTTATATTGGATTTTCCGGGATCAAAACTAAGAGAAAAAGCAATGTATTACAGGTTTGATTCATCTTATAGGTTCGCTATTAATAGTGTATCTTGGAAGATGCAGGATAGAATTGATAAAGCTATTAGTTACTACAATAGTTTTAAAAAGTATTATGAATCATCTGAGTTTGTCAACGAAGCTGATCTGAAATTAAACGAATTAAACGAATTAAAAATAATATAATAAGAGAATTATGGATTTAAAAAACAGCAAAGCTGCTCAAACTACCGAAACTTATAATAAAGAAGTTATTGAAGAGAAAACCAATAACATATACGAGGCAATATCTATAATTGCTAAAAGAGCTGAGCAAATTAAAGGTGATGTCAAAAAGGAATTGATTGATAAGTTAGAAGAATTTGCAACCTATAATGATAGTTTGGAAGAAATTTTTGAAAATAAAGAGCAAATTGAAGTTTCAAAATTTTATGAAAGACTCCCTAAGGCTCATGCAATTGCTATTCAAGAATGGTTGGAAGAGAAAATTTACCATAGGGATAGTAATGAAGAAATAGAAGAATAATCACATGTCAATTTTAAGCGGAAAAAAAATTCTACTGGGTATATCAGGTGGTATTGCCGCTTATAAAACTGCAATACTTGTTAGATTATTTATTAAAAGTGGTGCTGAGGTAAAAGTTGTTATGACCCCTGATGCTAAGGAGTTTATTACACCTTTAACTCTCTCAACATTATCTAAAAACCCAGTATATTCTAGTTTTACTTCTGATGATGAAGATGAGACATGGAACAACCATGTAGATCTTGGAATGTGGGCTGATTTGATTCTAATTTGTCCTGCAACAGCTAATACATTATCAAAAATGGCTAATGGAAATTGTGACAATCTGCTCATTGCAGTATACTTGTCAGCAAAATGTCCTGTATATTTTGCTCCAGCTATGGATCTAGATATGTACAAGCATCAATCAACTAAGGATTCAATAGCTAAGCTATTAGAAAATGGAAATATTCTAATTCCTGCTGAAACAGGCGAATTAGCAAGCGGTCTGATAGGAGAAGGCAGATTGGCTGAACCAGCTTCAATTTTAAATTTTATTGAAGCAGATATTATTAAGTCATTGCCTTTAAGAGGTAAAAAAGTATTAGTTACAGCTGGTCCTACTTATGAAGCTATAGATCCTGTAAGATATATTTCAAATCACTCAAGTGGAAAAATGGGTTTTGAAATTGCAAAAAAGGCTTCAGACTTAGGAGCTGAGGTGTTTTTGATAAGTGGACCATCAAATCAAAAAATATCTACTAGATCTATTAATTTGATCAATGTAGTGTCTTCTAAGGATATGCATAAGCAAGTAATTAAATATTATGCTAAATCTGATATTGTTATAATGGCAGCTGCAGTTTCAGATTTTAAGCCTAAAGATTTTTCAAATAAAAAAATAAAAAAGGACAATATTCAATCTAAAATTGAGTTAGAAAAAACAAAGGATATCTTATTAGAATTAGGAAGACTTAAGAAAAATCAGTTTTTAGTTGGTTTTGCTTTGGAAAATGAAAATGAAATTGAAAATTCTTTGAAAAAACTAAAAAATAAAAATCTTGATTTAATCATATTAAATTCTCTAAATGATAAAGGAGCTGGTTTTGGAACAGAAACTAATAAGATCACTATTATTAATAACAAAGAAGAGCAAACTGATTTTGATTTAAAAGATAAATCTGAGGTTGCAGAAGATATTCTTAAATCTATAATGAGCCAAATAAATGTTTAGATTAACTTTAATACTATCACTATTTGTAACAACTCTTACATTTTCTCAAGAGTTAGCATGCACAGTTACTGTAGATGCTAGACAAACTGGCAATGAAAACTTGCAGATTTTTAGATCGCTTCAAACTCAATTAACTGATTTTATAAACAATACTAAATGGACTAACAGGAATATCAAAAATAATGAAAGGATTGACTGCAGTATGTTTATTAATATTTCAAGCCATGATAACGATTTTTTTCAAGCAACCCTGCAAATACAATCATCAAGACCTATTTACAACTCTTCATACAATTCTCCTGTATATAATTTTAATGACAAGAATTTTACTTTTAGGTATCAAGAGTTCCAAAATTTAATATTTAATCCGGACGTTTTTGAGTCAAACCTTGTTTCAGTAATAGCTTTTCATATATATATGATCATGGGTATAGATGCAGATACATTTGATCTTAATAGCGGTGATGTTTTTTACAACCAAGCAAGAAAAATACTAGACTTTTCTCGACAAAATGGATTTAAAGGTTGGGCTCCTAATGATGGATTACAATCACGATATTATTTGATTGATAACATCCTCTCTCCAACATACAAGGAATATAGAACAGTTCTGTTTAATTACCACTTTAAAGGATTAGATTTTATGACTACTGATTTAAAGCTATCTAAAAGTGGAGTATCAAAATCTCTTATGTTGTTGGATCAAATGAATAAAAGAAGACCTAATTCATTTATTTTAAGGGTATTCTTTGATACGAAATCTAATGAGATTCAAGACATTTTTAGTGGTGGCCCTAGTATTCCAATAACCAATCTAATATCAACTTTATCTAAACTAGCTCCAAATCATTCTGATAAATGGAGAAAAATTAGTTTTTAAATAGAAACACTAATTTTTTAATATTTTAATCTAAAATCAATTGATTAGAATACATATGCAAAACTGCTATTGAATTAATGATTAAATTTTTTTAACTTACATGAGATATTTAAAAATATGTCAAATAATTTATTAAAAGGGAAGAGGGGAATTATTTTTGGAGCATTAGATGAGAGTTCAATTGCTTGGATAACTGCAGAGAGAGTTCATCAGGAAGGCGGTACATTTGTTTTATCTAATGCAGCTGTTGCAATAAGAATGGGGCAAATCAATGAGCTTGCAAAGAAAACTAATTCACAAGTTATTGCAGCTGATGCTACGTCAACAGAAGATCTTGAAACCCTAGTAAAGGAGTCTATGAAGATTCTTGGGGGTAAACTAGATTTTGTTTTGCATTCAATAGGAATGTCTATAAATGTTAGAAAGGGCAGGCACTATACAGACCAAAAATATGAATGGACTCAAAAAGGAACAGATGTCTCAGCGATGTCATTTCATAAAGTAATGCAGACTCTGTACAAGCAAGATGCAATGAATGAGTGGGGAAGCATAGTTGCTTTATCCTATATGGCTGCTCAGCGAGTTTTTCCTAATTATAATGATATGGCAGACAATAAAGCCTATTTAGAGAGTATTGCAAGGAGTTTTGGGTATTTCTTTGGAAAAGACAAGAAAGTTAGAGTAAATACCATCTCACAGTCTCCAACACCTACAACTGCTGGAAAAGGAGTTAAAGGGTTTGACAGTTTTATTACTTATGCAGAAAAAATGTCTCCACTTGGTAATGCCACTGCTCTTGATTGCGCAAATTATACGATTGCTCTATTTAGTGATTTTACCAAAAGAGTTACGCTTCAAAACCTCTACAATGATGGAGGCTTTAGCAGTATGGGATTAAGCGATGCCATAATTAACGATATAACAGAATAAAAATTAACATACTAACTTAAATATAACATCATGAAAAAAAATTACATCTTATTATTTTTTATAGCATTTTTTCTTTCCCTTAGCTTTCAAGCACAAGTTGTGGTTGGTGAAGGGACAACTGTAAATGAAGAAATGCCTATAGAACCTTATTATAAATTCTCTTATTCTCAGGTAATTTATCATGCCGGAGAGATTAATGCATCAGGTACAATTACAGGGCTAAAATATACTGCAAATCCTGAAACTGATCTAGCCAACAGTGATGGCTGGGATGTTTGGATAGGACATACTTCACTTAGTGCACATGGTGCTGCATTTGTTGATATTTCAGAATTAACACAGGTCTATACTGGAAATGTTACTATCGCAAATCAAGTGGTAAGTATTACCCTTGACACACCATTTGAATACAATGGAACTGATAATATTATGGTAGCAGTTAATGAAACATCTAATGTCAATAATGCATATGATTCATCAACTCATGATTTTTATTGCACTACAACAACTGGTATTAATCGAGGGCTAGTAACGTATAACGATAGTGCTGCAATAGACCCAAGTAATCCACCTACAGTTATATCTAGCTCTTACAGACAGTCGTTTGCCAACATAATTTTTGAAGGTATTACACAATCTTGTGAAAACCCAACAGCAGTTGTTATTGATAATATTTTAGGTACATCTGCTGATGTGTCTTGGACATCTAGTGGTAGTTCATGGGAATATATAGTGTTAACAGCTGCTGATGATCCTCCAGGGGAATCTGATTCAGGAACAGTAGTTAGTAGTGCTTCGGTAAGTCTTTCAGGATTAACTGAAGTTACTGACTACGTATTTTATGTTAGAAATGTTTGTTCAGGTGAGAATAGTGGTTGGGTAGCAGGTTATTTTAGAACTGCCTGTGCTGATCTTTTCACTCTTCCTTTTAATGAAGGATTTAATAATGGTGGTGACCCACCAGTATATGCAATTCCAGCTACAATGCCTGATCCATCAACGACAGAAGAGTGTTGGACGATACTTGATTTATCTCCAGCAGAAGCGCCAAGCAATGCTTCATGGGGGATGAATTATTGGGGATCTGGAACTTATGAAGGAGACAATTCCGCTGCACTTTATACAGACTATAATCAAGGTAAAAATGATGATTATCTAATAACTCCTAGATTAGATCTTACAGGAAATGATAGGTTAAGATTTGTTGCTAAATCTTATGGTCCGGCACAGGGATTGAATACTATGGAGGTTTTAATGTCTAGCAACACAAATGCTGCGGAAGATTTTACATTGGTTTTGAGTCCTGCTTACGAATATCCAGGAGGAGATCAATGGACTGCAGTTTTTGTTGATCTTTCAGCATATACTGGGGCACATTATATTGCATTTCATGTACCTCCAACTGATGTTGAAGGATTCCAGATGTTTGTGGATGAGGTTGTAGTTGAGCAAATTCCTACATGTGATTATCCAATAAATGTAACAATATCTAATCTTACTTCTACTTCTGCCGATCTTTCTTGGGATGCAGGTATGAGTGGTGAAACAGAATGGGAGTATGTACTGCAAGCTTCAGGAGATCCTGCTCCAACAGGAAGTGGTACAGCTGTAAGTACAAATTCTGTAACCTTAGGTGGATTAACACAAGGCAATGAATATGACTTTTATGTTAGAGCTGATTGTGGTGCTGGAGACTTTAGTTCTTATATGCCTGTATATGGTGAGTACTTTATGATTCCGGCGATTGGAGCAGTATGTACAGATCCAATTGTAGTAACCTCTTTACCATACAATACTACAGATGATACAGCTAATTATCAAGATGATTATGATGGTAGTGCTGGTTCAAATTGTGGTGAATCTGCCTCATACTACCTTAATGGTGATGATGTGGTGTATTCTTACACTCCAGCAAGTGATACTTCAATTAATGTTTCTATGACTCCAGTTGCTTCATATTCTGGAATATTTGTATATGATTCTTGTGATGATATTGGGGTGGAGTGTGTTGCTGGAATAGGAGTATCTAATACTGATGAGAGAGTATTTGATATGAATGTTTATTATGGGACTACTTACTATTTTGTAATTTCTACATGGGCATCTCCTCAGAGTACTGGATATGATCTTTCAATAACTGAAAACACATGTTCAGATCCTGTTATTACCGTCACTGTTAATGCCTGTAACTCTGCTACAGATGAATATACAGTTGATGTTGATATTACAGATATGGGATCATCTACACAGTATACTGTTTCAGATGATTTAGGAAATGTTCAATCTACGCAAGCTGCAGGTGTACTTACATTTACTTTCACAGGAACTCAAAGTCACATTATTACTGTAGAGGGTGATGATGCAAACTGTAATCAAACATATACGGTAATATCTGCTTGTCAAGCTTGTCATGCTAGTGGAATCAATTGTGCTCTTGGTGATGGATTTGATGCTTTTGTAATTGGTGACATTGATAATTCAGGTTCTGGATGTTCAACTGATGGTTACGGTAATTTTACTACTATGACTACTGATTTAGAACAGAATGGTACCTATGATTTAACAATGACAACCGGATATGGTAATCAATATGTTCGTGTATGGATTGATCTGAATGATGATTATGTATTTTCATTGGATGAATTAATAGTGGATAATTATGTACTTGGCGCTGGAGGAAGCTCTGGGACATTTACCGAAACCATTCAGGTAACAATCCCATCAGATGCTAATTTAGGATCTCATGTTATGAGAGCTAAGTCTAATTGGAATACTGTAGTTCCTGATGATGCTTGTGAGGTGACATCTTTTGGTGAAACTGAAGATTATACTGTAGTTATAGTTGAATCATCATTAGGAATAAATGATGTAGAGCTTGCGGATCTTAGAATATATCCTAATCCTGTAGATGGTAATTATGTAACAATTAAATCTCCAATAGGTGGTGATAAACAGATTGAACTCTTTGATATAAATGGTAGAAGGGTACTTAGTACTACTATTTCAGGAGATATATTAGATATTTCATCTATTAATACTGGCTTCTATATGGTAGAAGTTACCATAAATGGTTATAAAAAGGTTTCTAAATTAATTATTGAATAATAGTTTAGGAATAAAGACAAAAAAGACCTGGTTTTTAAACCGGGTCTTTTTTTTATATCTACTTGTTTGATTAAATTTGATCTATGACTGAAAATGACATTTCTTTTATTATTCCTGTATTCAATAGGCCAAATGAGATAAAAGAACTTTTAGAGAGTTTCACTAAGCTGTCTTCTGAAAAAGATTTTGAAATCGTAATAATTGAGGATGGATCAACAGATGATTGTCAAGGAGTTATAAAGGATTTTAATACTCAATTAACTATATCTTACTATAAAAAGAATAACACAGGTCCTGGTGATTCTAGAAATTATGGAATGAAAAAGGCAAAAGGAAACTATTTTATAATATTGGACTCAGATTGTTTATTGCCAGAAGATTATATGCAACATGTTATTAATAATTTGAACAATAATTATGTTGATTGTTTTGGAGGTGTAGATGCTTCTCATGAGTCTTTTAGTGATTACCAAAAAGCTGTTAGTTTTTCAATGACCTCTTTTTTAACTACTGGTGGAATAAGAGGGGGGAAGTATAAGAAAAAACTTTTTCAGCCAAGAAGTTTTAATATGGGAATCTCTAAAGACGCCTTTTTAAAATCAAATGGATTTGGCAATATACACCCTGGAGAAGACCCAGATTTATCTATTAGACTCAATCTATTAGGGTTTAAAACAGCACTATATAGTGATGTTATGGTTTTTCACAAGAGAAGAGTCTCAATTAGTAGTTTCTTCAAACAAGTATATAAGTTTGGATTGGTTAGACCAATATTGAATCATTGGCACCCGAAATCATTTAGATTGGTATATTATTTCCCGACATTTGCTCTGATATTCCTGATTTTCTCAATTATTGAATTAATTAGAGGGAATCAGATCCCATTATATCTAATATTTTCATATATGATACTAGTCTTTATTTCATCAACATACGTTAATAGAAGTTTTAAGATAGGGTTATTATCAATTATTACCAGCGCTATTCAAATTTTAGGCTATGGCTATGGTTATTTAAAATCAAGTATCATGTTAATTTTTAACAAAAAAAACATAGAAAAGGTTTTTTCTGAAGTTTTTTTTAGTAAATAAGAAAGATGTTTAAAAAGATAAGATCAGTATATAAGACCAGGAAATTCAATGTTTTTCTGTTTTTTGTGCTATTAGCTCTAATCTATTCTATGTTATCTAAATTAACATCTAATTATACTAAAACTATAGTATTTGCTGTAAAACCGGTGGATGTTCCATCAGATCAAGTTGTATTAAATCAGTCAGTTGACAGCATAAGACTTGAATTAAAAGGTTATGGATATAATTTAGCTAAATACTATATAGACCAACCAATAATAGAAATTTCACTTAATAATTTAAATAAGGTTAAATCAAAATATCAATGGACCAAACAAAGAAATTTTTCAGATCTGCAGTCAAAATTTAATAAATCTGTTAGTTTAGTCTCATCTTCAGTTGATCAAATAGATTTTATTATTGAACAATATGAATCAAAGAAAGTCCCAGTAGAATTAAAATTAGAAATAGATTATAAATCTGGATTTGACTCTTTTCAAGAATATAAATTATCAAAGGATTCAATAATGATAACTGGACCGAATTCATTAATTGATACAATTAATGTGATACAAACTCATAAATTAGTATTAAATCAAATAGACTCAGAGATTAATACTAAAATTAGAATTAGATCCCCAGAGAATAGCAACATAATATATTCTGATACTGAAATAGACTTTCAATTGAAAGTAGAGAAATTCACAGAAGAATCTATAAAAGTTCCTATAACTATTGTAAATATTGATGATAATATGAAAATTAACTATTATCCTAAGGTAGTGTCTGTTTTATATAGGGTTAGTATAAAAGATTATAAAGCTGTTAATCCAATGGATTTTAGAGTAGAATGTGATTTGAATAGAATTAATAAAGATAATTCAGTATTAATTTCAAGTATTACAAAAAAACCTAGCAATGTTAAAAAATGTAGAATAGAAAACAATCAAATTCAATACGTAATTATAGAATGATAAAAGTTGCTATAACAGGAGGAATTGGTACAGGAAAAACAACTATTTCAAGTATGTTTGCAGATAAGGGTATCCCTGTATTTAATTCTGATGAGATTGCTAAAGAAATAATGAATACTAATTCCTTATTAAAGAATGAAATTGTAACAGCTTTTGGAGATAAGGCATATGACAAAAATAAACTAAATAAAGAGTATTTGTCAGATGTTATTTTTAATAATGAAACTTTATTAAAAAAAATAAACTCTATAGTTCATCCTTATGTTGCTGATGAATTCAATTCTTGGATACAAGAACAGGATTCTAAATATATAATTTATGAGTCTGCAATTATTTTTGAAAACCAAGCAGAAGATTTTTTCGATAAAATTATATGTGTAACGGCTTCTGAAGAAGAGGTAATTTCTAGAATAATGAAAAGAAATGATTTTTCAGTTGATAAGATTAAATCAATAATTAATAAGCAATTACCCAACGATGCTAAGGTTCAAAAATCTGATTATGTTATAGAAAGTATGAATATTTCAAAGTTGTCAGATAAAGTATTAGAAATTCATAATGACATAATGGGCTCAATTTAATTCTTCTTAAATCATATGTTAACGATAGGTTAAATTAATTAATCCATTATAATTTTGCATTAAATTTGAATTATGAGTAAAAGAACACTTATTCTTTTAATTACGTTAATGAGTATCTCATTAATAGGGATTATTATTATCCAAGGCTTCTTTATTGTAGAAATTTATAGAGATGCTGAGAGGAAATTTAATAACGATTCTAGTATTGCATTATCTGAAGGAGTAGAATGGCTAGAAAAAAGAGAATTTAGACGTTATGTTGTAAAATTTAGAGATTTAATAAGTAGTGGAGGAGCGATAGATACAACTGCAATAAACAGTTTATATATTATTAAAGAGGATAGTGATAATAATGAAGTAATGATGTATAGAAATGCATCTGTTGAAGAAAACCTTAAAGTACCTCAATTTTGGAATGTTTTAGATGATAGTCTTAGCCTAAAAAGAGTTTCTAGTGAAAGAGAAACAAAAGTTCTTAAAATTCAAAAAGAAAAGGAATATTCAGGAATAAGCTCTGAACAGTTCCTTTCAAAAATTGGTGAAATATCAAAAAGTAAAGAAATCCTATTTGAGACAGCATATCATGACCTCGCAAAAAGAAATCCAATTGAAAGAAGAATTGGAAATGTAAAATCTCTCAGTAGTTTCTTAAAATATAGATTTAAGAGATTTAATATTGACATTCCTTTTGAATTTGCAATATTCAATGCAGATTCGATAACTAGAGTTAAATCAGAAAATTTCGTCTTAGATAAAAATACTTTTGAGTCAGCTCTTTTTACAGATGAGAATGATGAGAGTGGTTACCTTATAAAAGTAAATTTTCCGAAAAGAACTCCCTTTTTAGTAGCACCGGTGATTTCAGTTGCTGTGGTTTCAATTATTTTTACTTTTATTATAATAATTGTCTATATATACACTGTGCTTATTCTTTTAAGACAAAGACAGATTTCTCAAATCAAAACAGATTTTATTAATAACATGACTCATGAATTTAAAACTCCTATAGCCACTATTAACCTTGCTTTAGATTCAATAATAAATCCAAAAACAATTAAGGATCAAAGTTTAGTTAAGAAGTATTTAGAAATGATCAAAGATGAGAATAAAAGGATGTATGATCAGGTTGAAAATGTTTTAAGAATTTCCCAATTAGAAAAGAGAGAATTAAATATTAAAAAAACTACTTTAGACCTAAATGAATTAATAAAGATTGCAGTTTCTCATGTACAATTATTGTTAGAGAATAAAAATGGTTCTATACATTTGAATTTAAATGCGGTTAAGTCAGAGATTCAGGGAAATGAAACTCATTTAGTAAATGTTATGGTTAATATTATAGATAATGCAATTAAATACTGTGATAAAGCACCAGAAATTCAAGTTTCTACTGAAAATGTTGCGGATAAAATTGTATTAAAAATTACAGACAATGGAATAGGAATGTCTAAAAAAGTTCAGAATAAGATTTTTGAAAAATTTTATAGAGAACAAACAGGAGATTTACATAACATAAAGGGTCACGGTCTTGGTTTAGCATATGTAAAAAAGATAATAGACTATCATAATGGAAAGATAGCCTTAGAAAGCGCATTAAACAAGGGAACAGTATTTTCAATAGAATTGTTTGCCAATAAATAACATATCATGGATGATAATAAGAGAATTTTATTAGTAGAAGATGATCCAAATTTTGGAATTATTCTTCGAGATTTTTTAAAAATGAATGATTATGACGTTGTGTTAGCCAAAAACGGAATGGAGGGGTTTGAAAAATTTAAGAAACATGATTTTCATATATGCATACTTGATGTTATGATGCCTTATAAGGATGGATTTACTTTGGCTGGAGAGATAAAAGAAATCAACCAAGATGTTCCAATAATTTTTCTAACAGCAAAATCTTTAAAAGAAGATGTATTAAAAGGTTATAAAATAGGCGCAGACGATTATCTTAAGAAACCCTTTGATAGTGATGTATTATTATATAAGATTAAGGCAATTCTAAAAAGAAATAAGCTAAGTGCAATATTAGATACAGATGAGCATGAATTTAAGTTTGGTTCTTTTGAATTTAATTCTAAACTAAGACACCTTAAATTTAAGGACAATAAATATGTTAAATTATCACCTAAAGAGAATATGTTATTAAAGATGTTACTACTACATAAAAATGATCTAATGCCTAGAGAATTGGCTTTAACAAGAATATGGAGGGATGATAATTATTTTACTTCTAGAAGTATGGACGTGTATATTGCAAAACTAAGGAAACAGTTAGAGATAGATCCAAATGTTAAAATAAATAATATTCATGGAGAAGGTTTTCGACTAGTTTCTGATTAGATTATTGATATATGCTATAATTTTTTCAAAATTATATTCTGGAGTTATCCATTCTACTCTATCAATTGATTTAAACCAAGTTAATTGTCTTTTAGCATATCTCCTTGTATTTTTTTTAATTTCATTTATACACTCATCTAAGGAGTATTTGTCTTCTATATAATTAAAGACCTCTCTGTAGCCAATGGTATTCAATGCGTTTAAACTTTTTAAGTTATAAAGTTCTTTTGCTTCATTAATTAAACCGCTTTCAACCATATTGTCAACACGAGTATTGATTTTATCATACAATTCTAATCTATCTTGATTTATTCCTAATACTATTATATTAAAATCTCTTTTTTTCTTTTTCTTTTTCAAAAAACTCGAATATGATTTTCCTGTTGATATAGAAACTTCTAATGCCCTGATTAATCTTCTAGGATTATTTATATCTATAGCACTGTATGATGCTGGATCCAATAGTTTTAACTGTTCTTGCATTTTTTTTATTCCCTTTAATTCTAAATCTAAATAAAGTGAATTTCTAGTCTCGGTGCTTATTCCCGGTATTTCATCTAACCCATATAAAACAGTATTTATATATAACCCAGATCCACCAACAAGAATAGCTACATCATTTTTATTGAAGATTGACTTTATAGATTTTAAAGCATCTTTCTCATAGTCAGATATGTTATAATTATCATTAACACTTTTATTATTTATTAGATGATGTTTAATACTGTTAAGCTCAGAATTTGATGGTTTTGCAGTTCCAATATTCATCTCTTTATAAAATTGTCGAGAGTCTGCAGATACGATTTCAGTTTTAAAATAATTAGCAATCCTAATTGCCAAATTTGTTTTTCCTATTGCTGTAGGACCTATAATGGTTATTAGGTGTTTGTCCATTGATTATTTTGTTAATCTATCAATAACATTTGCTTTGTCCTTTTCTAAAAGCATTTTAAATAGTTTGAGGGTTGCCATAGCATCACCATCAGCCCTATGTCTTTTCTCAATTTTTATACCAAGACTGGTTGTCAATTTTCCTAAACTATATGAATCTTGTTCTGGAAGAAGTTCTTTGGATAACTCTATTGTGCATAAAGTTTTTCTATTAAAGTTAACTCCTATGTTTGTAAATTCATTTCTTAATACTCTATAATCAAAATCTGCATTATGTGCCACCAATGTACAGTTGTTTGTTATATCCATAATTTTTTTTGATATATCTTTAAATTTTGGTGCATTTTTCAACATTTCTTTGTTAATTCCAGTAAGATTTTCGATAAAGGGCTGGATTTCTTTCACTGAATTAACTAAAGTGTATATTTGATCTGAAAGCCTATTATTCTGAAATTTATAAATGGCTATCTCGGTAATTTTTTCTTCATTAAATTTACCTCCGGTAGTTTCTATATCAATTATTGCGTATATAATTTTATTTTTTAATTTCTTGCTCCGAAAATCAAACTTCCTACTCTAACCATATTACTTCCATATTGAATAGCTAATTTATAATCATAACTCATACCCATTGATAGTACTGTTATATTTGGATAAGTAATCCTTAGGTTATTAAAGAAATCATTTAAATAACTAAATTCATTTTTTAAAATTTCTTCATTATTTGTAAAACTAGCCATACCCATTAATCCTATAATTGAAATATTCTTTAGGCTTTTGAATTCCTCAGATTCTAATATTGGCTTTACTTGATCTATAGATAAGCCAAACTTTGTTTCTTCAGAAGCAATTTTAATCTGTAATAAGCAATCGATAGTTACATTATTCTTTTTTGCTTGACGATTAATCTCTTTTAAAAGTTTAAAATTATCAACACTATGTATAAGTTTAATAAAATCGGCTATATATTTTACTTTGTTTTTCTGTAAATGACCTACCATATGCCATTCTATATCTTTTGGCAATGAGTTATATTTGCTTACGAGTTCTTGAACTTTATTTTCACCAAAAATCTTTTGTCCAGCTTCATATGCTTCCATTATTTGCTCATTAGATTTTGTTTTAGAAACAGCGACTAATTTTACAGAGTTATCAATAGAATGACATAAATTATTTAAATTCTCACTTATATTCATTTATCTTGCTATTGAAATTGTTTTGCAACTAACTCAGCTTTTTTACTTTCAGAATAATCATAAAAACCTTCACCAGATTTTACACCTAATTTCCCTGATTTAACCATATTTACTAATAACTCAGATGGAGCATATTTTAAATTCTTAAATCCTTCATGCATTACTTCAAGTATTGAAAGACATACATCTAAACCAATAAAATCTGCTAATTGTAAAGGGCCCATGGGGTGACCCATTCCAATTTTCATTATACTATCTATATTTTTTACTTTAGCTACTCCCGTATTTAATGCTTCAATTGCTTCATTTATCATTGGCAATAGAATCCTATTTGCTATAAATCCAGGATAGTCATTTACCTCAATTGCAATTTTCTTGATTGTTTCAGAGAGTTCTATTATAGTATTTGTAGTCTCATCACTTGTTTTACGTCCTCTTATTACCTCAACTAATTTCATAATAGGTACAGGATTCATAAAATGCATTCCAATAACCTTATCTTCTCTTTTTGTTGAAGCTGCTATTTCTGTTATTGAGATAGATGAAGTGTTTGTAGCCAGGATAGTTTCAGATGAGCATATTTGATCTAACTGCGCAAATATTTTCAGCTTGACTTTTATATCTTCCGTAACAGCTTCAATAACAAGATCAGATGATTTTGCACTATTTATATCTGTTGAGGTAGAAATATTATCTAGTGTTGCTGTTTTTTGATCAGAACTAATAATATCTCTTTTGATCATTCTGTCAAGATTAGTTATAATACGATTTACACCATTTGTTAGTGAGCTAGAATTCAGATCAATAAGATTAACATGGCAATTATTCATAGCAAAAACCTGAGCAATTCCATTACCCATAGTCCCTGCGCCAATAATTGAAATTTTTTTCATGGTTAGTTATTAAACGCATTTATTATTTCTAGTGCAACTTTTAATGCTTTATATCCATCTTCTAACGTTACCTTAGGGGTTATATCTTTTTCAATTGAATCAGCTAAACTTTCTAATTCTTCAAGAATAGCATTAGAGTTGTTAATTTTACTTTTATCAATTGTTATTTGTTTTTTAATTCCTTCCGCATTTTCTAATATAAATCCATTAGTAGATTCTTTGCCAGAAAAATCTTTCATATTAACAACTTCACAATCTTTTTTAAAGAAATCAATTGATATATAGTTTTCTTTTTGGAAAATTCTGATTTTCCTCATGTTTTTTAAAGAAATTCTACTTGCAGTTAAATTAGCTACACATCCATTTACAAATTCTATCCTAGCGTTGGCAATATCTGGAGATTTGCTAATAATTGATATTCCACTTGATGAAATATTCTTAATATCAGATTTAACTATGTCAAGAATTATATCAATATCATGAATCATTAAATCAAGAATTACGGGAACGTCTGTACCTCGTGGATTAAATTGTGCTAACCTATGAGTTTCTATGAACATTGGGGTATTAATTTTATCTTTTACATGTAAGTATGCAGGATTAAACCTTTCAACATGCCCAACTTGTCCTTTAACACCGTATTTTTTTGCAAGACTTATGATCTGCTTTGCTTCTTTTAGGTTTCCAGTGATAGGCTTTTCAATAAATATGTGTTTTTTATTTGATAATGCAATGGATGCATAATGAAAATGTGATGGGGTAGGAGTAACTATGTCAATAACATCAACTTCATCTAATAACAATTCAAACGAGTCAAAACATCTACATGAAAGTTCGTCTGAAACTTTTTTAGAATTAGAACTATTATTGTCATAAAAACCCGTTAAGTTATATCTTTTTGATTCCTTAAGAAGTTTTATATGAATTTTACCAAGATGTCCAGCACCAATTACTCCGACTTTTAACATAGATAGTTTTTGCAAATTTAATATTTTTAAGATCAAATAATAGTTATAAATTTATTGATATTTAGAAATTTATAATATATCTACTATAATTGAACGATTCTTTTAAACATAAAGGCTTAAGAAAGAAATTAATCCAAACAATCAAATCTAAAGGGATTAATAATAAAAATGTACTTTCAGCTATTAGTAAGGTTCCAAGACATTTGTTTATGGATTCTGGATTTATTGATCATGCCTATCAGGACAAACCGTTTCCTATAGGAGCTAATCAAACTATATCTCAACCCTTTACAGTTGCGTTTCAAACTGAACTTCTTGAAGTAAATAAAGGTGACAAAGTACTAGAGGTTGGTACAGGAAGTGGCTATCAAGCAGCAGTTTTATGTGAGCTAGGTGCTAATGTTTTTTCTATTGAAAGACAAGGAGAGCTTTATAAGAAGGTCGTTAATTTTTTGCCAAGTATTAATTATTACCCCAAAAAGATTATATACGGAGACGGATATAAAGGTCTAGAAGAAGAAGCTCCATTCGATTCAATTATTGTGACAGCGGGAGCACCATTTGTTCCTAAAGCTCTCTTAAATCAACTTAAAATTGGAGGAAGGTTAGTTATTCCGGTTGGAGAAAATATTCAGGTAATGACATTGTATATTAGGGTTTCAGAAAAGAAATTTAATATGAAGGAGTACGGAGAATTTCAATTTGTTCCACTTTTAAAAGAAAAAGAATAATATTTATTTTTTATTTTTTATTTTTCTCAGCCTGTCTAGGTCTCTTTTGTTTTCTCTATCTTTTATTGTTTCTCTCTTATCATAGAGTTTTTTCCCTTTTGCTAAAGAAATTTCCATTTTAGCTAATCCCTTTTCATTTATAAATAATTTTAATGGAATTATTGTATTACTAGAATTTATAGTTTCTTTCAAGAGCTTTTTTAGCTCATTTTTATTTAACAGTAATTTTCTTTGTTTTTTTGGCCTATACTCATCTATTGCGCTATGGGAATATTTTTCAATAGTCATATTTAATATATACAACTCTCCCTTGTTGTCAAATTTGCAATAACTCTCTGAAATACTTGCTTTATTTTGCCTAATTGATTTAATCTCAGAGCCTGTTAAAACAATTCCAGCAATATATTTTGAAAGCAATTCATAATTGAATTTAGCTTTCCTATTAATTATATTAACCTTGTTGCTCATCTTGATTGTTGTTTATGAATCTTAATACTGTTAATAAATAATAATTCAAATTGTAAATTTTTTCTCAATTAAAATATTCTATTGATTATTTTTGACTTAGAAATTTAATTTAGTAAAAATATGCAAAAAGATCTTGAAATTTTCAATTTAATTGATCAAGAAAAATCTCGTCAAATTGAAGGTGTAGAGTTAATTGCTTCTGAAAATTTTACAAGTGATCAGGTTTTAAAGGCAACAGGTTCAATATTAACAAATAAATATGCAGAAGGATATCCTGGAAAAAGGTATTATGGTGGATGTTCTGTTGTTGATAAAATTGAATCTTTAGCGATTGAAAGAGCTAAAGAACTATTTGGTGCTGTTTGGGCAAATGTCCAGCCTCATTCAGGAAGTCAAGCAAATTCTGCAGTCTTTTTTGCTTGTTTAAATATTGGGGATAAAATATTAGGTTTTGACTTATCTCATGGAGGACATCTTACACATGGATCATCAGTTAATTTTTCAGGAAAACTATATAATCCTGTATTCTACGGAGTTGATAAGAAGACAGGGAGATTAGACTATGATCTAATTATGGAAATTGCACAAAAAGAAAGGCCTAAATTAATTATAGCAGGTGCTTCAGCCTATTCAAGAGATATAGATTATAAGAAGTTTAGAGAAATAGCAGATAGTGTTGGTGCATTACTATTAGCCGACATATCTCATCCAGCAGGTCTAATAGCTAAAGGAATATTAAATGATCCGTTGCCTTATTGTCATATAGTTACAACTACTACCCACAAAACATTAAGAGGTCCCAGAGGCGGATTAATTATGATGGGAAAAGATTTTGATAATCCTTTTGGCGTTAAACTAAAAAATGGATCATTAAAGAAGATGTCATCAATTCTAGATTCAGCAATATTTCCAGGAAATCAAGGCGGACCTCTTGAACATGTAATTGCAGCAAAAGCGATAGCTTTTGGAGAGGCTTTTACAGATGAATATATGTATTACATACTTCAAGTGAAAAAGAATGCCGCAACCATGGCTAAAGCTTTTATTGATAGAGGGTATGATATTATTTCTGGTGGAACAGACAATCATATGATGCTTATAGATTTAAGAAATAAAAATATAACTGGGAAGGAAGCTGAATCAACTTTAGGAAAAGCTGAAATTACTGTTAATAAGAATATGGTCCCATTTGATGATAAATCACCTTTTATTACCTCAGGAATTAGAGTTGGTACTGCAGCAGTGACTACAAGAGGCTTAGTTGAAGAAGATATGATAAACATTGTAGACTATATTGATAGAGCAATTCTAAATAAAGATGATGAAGAGACTCTTAATCAAATTGCAAGTTCTGTTAAAGAGATGATGAAAGATAGACCGCTATTTAACTCTTAATCATCCTGAATCACATGCTGATATGCACCTAAATCAGGATTAATAGTCCTATTTACATTTAATAAATCAAAAGGGATCATATTTGAAAAGACATGATCACCTTGATTTTTTGCTGCTGAATTTTCACCAATAATCATGTTATTTTCATATGGACTTAAAAATTTTGGATCTTGATTTAATATTAAATTCTCAAAATGTTCTTGATTTTCAAAATCATATATACTTGTGTTAAAACTATTATTTATATCTGTAAATTTTAACAAGCAATTACTAAACTTATAATCTAAGGTTGAATTATCTAGTTGTTCTATAAGTAATTCAATATTTTGGCTACCATAGATTATACAATTATTAAAATTGGCTTCTAAAACCTCATTATTAAGTATATTGTCTTCTGAATCAATTAAATAATTATTGAGTAAAAGAGTTGGAAATTGTCTAAATCCAGAGTTCCAATAGTTAGCAATTGTACAGTGTGTAAAATTATATTTCCCTCCATAAGTTGCAGCAAAAGAAGACTGGCCTGAATTATTTATAACCAGATTTTCTGCTTTAATGGAAGACCCCTTAGCCAGTATGCCAAAATTGCTTGAATTATAAATTTTACTATTTCTTATTAGTAGTTTTTCTTGAGTATTTTCAAAATCTCCACTTATATATAATCCAATAGAGCTATTTTTGATTGTTGTATAGTTAATTTCATTATTTATACTACCGTCAAATAACCAAATTGTTCCCCATTGTCCTGGAATATTTTCAAAAATTGGTTCTAATCTGTCTGCTTCGAAAATAACTTCATTTTCTAAAAGTTCTTGATCTAAACTAAACTCACCATTTGTTTTTATTGACGCTCCATTTGTTACAATCAATCCGGAATTTGCATGAAAATGTATTCTAGATCCAGAGTTTATTGTTAGTGTTTCGTTTTCAGGAACAGCAGCATATCCATAGATTACATATGGTTTGTCTGAAGTAAAGTTCAATTCAGATTGATAAAGAAATCTTCCTTGTATATTAGTTTCGTCATCAATCCCATCTCCATCTATATCAAAACTTAACGTTTCAATGATATATTGATTAGTTTGATTGTCAAGATATCTTTGAGGATATATAAAAGTCGCATCTTTGATCAAAGTGACTAGCTCAACTTTTTGAAGGTTTTCACCATTATTAAATTGAATATAATCAGTATAAAGGAATTGTGTGCTTTGATCTGATAAATCTTCTATATCAACAGTTGTTTCTATAAAAATGTATAAACTATCATTAGCTAGAAGTTCAATATTCTCAAAATATTTCCCTGCATTAGATCCTGAACCATAAATGCCATCAACATTAAGTCTATAATAAGAGTTTTCGCCATTTCCTAAGTTTATGTTTGGGATTGTAATATTTTTATTGGAGTTATTATAAACTTTTAAGTTGTATGTGCTTGAGCCTATATTTGTAAAAATTGTATCTAGATATACAGTGTCTTTTGAGAAAGATAGATTTCCAGAGCTTAATTCAAAGTTAAAGTCATTTTTGCAGCTACTCCAAAATATAATAATTATTAGAGATGTAGATATTATTAGTAATCTTCTCATTATTTGATTAATTCTAATTTTATCATCTAATAACGTTTGATTTTAGTATTTTATTGAATTATGTTTTAGGTATAATTTTTATTTCAAAAAGTTTATCCCACATCTTACCAGTTACAAAGATGCTATTAGAAGCTTTATTATATGCAATACCATTTAGTACATCTAAATCTTTATGATTAGTTACTTTCTCTTTTAATGATGATAAATCAATAACACCCTCAACTACACCATTTTTTGGATTTATAATAGCAATACCATTTGCCATATATATATTTCCATATATTCTGTCGTTAATCCATTCAAGCTCATTTATATTAGCAAGTTTTCGTTTGTTTGTATGAGGCTGTATATAACCTAGTTCTTTCATTGACTTAGGATCTAATAGCCATATTTTATCTGTTCCATCGCTTTTATAAATATTTTTTCCATCGTTACATAAACCCCATCCTTCTTTGCTCTTATCATAAGAAAAAGAATCTATAATGTTAAGAGTATTAACATCATAAATAAAGCCAACTTTTTCTCTCCATGATAAAAGATATATTAAATCATCTAAAATTGTTATTCCCTCAGCAAAATACTTCTTATTAATATTTTTTGTATTTAATATCTCTCCTGATTTATAATCAACTTTTCGAAGCTGTGATTTTCCATATCTCCCAATACTTTCATATAAAAACCCATTATAAAATTCAAGACCTTGCGTATAAGCATTTATATCATGAGGGTATACATTAATAATTTCATATGAGTAAACCGTTGGAGTTAAGTTATTTTTGGGTAAGGTTTCAGATTTATTATCATTACAATTAATCAATAATAAAGATATAATAAGAGTCAAGGTTATATTATAAATGCTGTTTTTTATCATACAAAAGTTTAATTGGGTAAATTTAAGTTATATATTTTTAAATTGCTCAAAAAAATTATTGACTAATAGCAAAAATTGTATCTTTGCTTCGGCAAGTCCTACACAACTAGCTCCTAATTAATCCTCCAGAACGGGAACGTAGCAAAGGTATTTAGTTGTAGCAGTGTGATGTAGGTAGCTTGCCATTTTTTTTACAATTATGTATAAAATAATTTTAATAACTGGGGGGTCATCTGGAATAGGAAAAGCCATAGGCGAATACCTTACTGATAAAGGCTATACTGTTTATGGTACTAGCAGGGATATATCCAAACACCCTGAATCTAAGTTTAGGTTATTAACTTTGGATGTAACTAATAATGATCAGATTAATTCATGTATTAATCAAATTATTAATAGAGAAGGTAGGATAGATGTCCTAATTAATAATGCTGGGGTTGGTATTACAGGTCCATTAGAAGAAATTCCAGAAGAGGAAATACATAAGCACTTTAAAACAAATTTATATGGGCCCATTAATATGATAAAAGCAGTACTGCCATTTATGCGGAAAGAAAGAAATGGTTTAATTATAAATATTACCTCAATTGCTGGCTATGTAGGAACTCCTTATAGATCAATTTATAGTGCAGGAAAAGCAGCATTAGATTTAATCTCTGAAACCTTAAATATGGAAACAAAAGAATTTAAAATCAATGTTGTTAGTATTGCTCCCGGAGAGTATTTAACGAATATTCCTAAAGGAAGATTTCATTCTCCACTAATAGAAGAGTCTCCATATAAAAACTCCTATAAAAAAGGATTAGAAATTATGAATAAGCATATTGATTCAGGAGCAGATCCCAAAATCATAGGTAGATTAGTTTATAAAATTCTTAATTCAAAAAACCCAAAAAAGAAATATTTATCAGGATCATTTATTGAGACATTAGCTCCATTTTTAAAATTTATTCTTCCACAGAGGTTATTTGAATATATTGTTATGAAGAATTATTAGAAAAATATATATTACTTCATTAATTTATATCTGTTAATTATTGTAAATTTGAAGCTCAACTTAAATAATTTTAATGAAATTTTTTATTGATACAGCTAATTTAGATCAAATTAAAGAGGCTCAAGATCTTGGAATACTTGATGGTGTAACCACTAATCCATCACTTATGGCTAAAGAAGGTATAACTGGTAAACAAAATATTTTAGATCATTATAAGAAAATATGCAATATTGTTGATGGAGATGTCTCGGCTGAGGTAATTGCAACTGATTATAAAGGGATGGTTAATGAAGGTAAGGAGTTGTCGTCACTTCATAAGCAAATTGTTGTAAAAGTTCCAATGATAAAAGAAGGAATAAAAGCAACAAGATATTTTAGCAATAATGGTATAAGGACTAATGTTACTTTAGTTTTTTCTGCAGGCCAAGCTCTTTTAGCAGCTAAGGCGGGAGCTAACTATGTTTCTCCATTTATTGGAAGACTAGATGATATTTCAACAGATGGTCTAGGTCTAATTTCTGAAATTAGATTGATATATGATAATTATGGATTCACTACGGAGATTCTTGCAGCATCTATTAGACATACAATGCATATTATTGATTGTTCAAAGATTGGAGCAGATGTTATTACAGCTCCTCTTAAATCCATCCTTGGACTTTTAAAGCACCCACTTACAGACATAGGCTTAGAAAATTTTTTAAAAGACTATAAAAAAGGCAATTAATTTATCTATTTTTGCAAGCCTAAAAATAGTTGTCTATGCTATCTGTTTCAAATTTATCCATACAATTTGGTAAAAGAGTCCTTTTTGATGATGTTAATACTACATTTAACAATGGTAATTGTTATGGTATTATAGGGGCAAATGGTTCTGGTAAATCAACTTTTTTAAAATTATTAGCTGGAAAAACAGAACCTACTTCTGGAAGTATATTTCTTGAGCCAGGCAAGAGAATGTCTATATTAGAGCAGGATCATACGATTTTTGATGAAAGAACAGTGCTAGAAACTGTAATTATGGGCAACAAAAATTTATTTGACTTAAAATCTGAAATAGATAAACTTTATGAGGATTATTCTGATAAAAATACTGACAGGATAGGTGTATTACAGGAAAAATACGAAGAAATGGACGGATGGAACTCTGAAAGTAATGCTGCATCACTTCTTTCGAATTTAGGAATAATAGAAGAAATGCATTATAAATTAATGAAAGATGTTGATCCAAAACTTAAGGTAAGAATATTATTAGCTAAATCTTTATTTGGCGATCCTGATGTATTAATAATGGATGAACCAACTAATGATTTAGATTACCATACAATTAGCTGGTTAGAAAATTACTTAGCAAATTTTGACAATTGTATAATTGTAGTTTCTCATGACAGACATTTTTTAGATTCAGTATGTACTCATATATCGGATATAGATTTTGGGAAAATCAATAACTATTCTGGTAATTATACCTTTTGGTATGAATCTTCACAGCTAGCATTAAGGCAGCGTATGCAACAGAATAAAAAAGCTGAAGAAAAGAAAAAGGAATTAGAGCAATTTATTGCAAGATTTAGTGCTAATGTTGCAAAAAGCAAACAGGCAACTAGTAGAAAAAAGATGATTGAGAAACTTAATATAGAAGAAATTAAACCATCAAGCAGAAGATATCCTGCAATCATTTTTGAAAGAGAAAGACAGGCTGGCGATCAAATTCTTAATATTGAAAACTTATCTAAATCAATTCAGGGGGAGGCTTTATTTAGTGGTATAAATTTAAATCTTACAAAAGGGGATAAGGTGCTTTTTTATTCAAAGGATTCAAGGGCAACAACATTTTTTTATGAAATATTAAATGGCAATATTAATTCAGATTCTGGAAAATTTGATTGGGGAATAACGACATCTCAGTCTTATCTGCCTTTAGAAAATAGTGATTTTTTTGATGACAATATAAATCTAGTAGATTGGCTTAGAAAATGGGCTAAAACTGAAGAAGAAAAAGAAGAAGTTTATTTAAGAGGTTTTCTTGGTAAGATGATTTTTTCAGGAGAAGAAGCATTAAAGAAATGCAATGTTTTATCTGGAGGAGAAAAAGTAAGATGTATGATTTCCAGAATGATGATGAAAAAAGCTAATGTATTAATGTTAGATGAACCTACAAATCATTTAGACTTAGAGAGTATAACAACATTTAATAATTCTATAAAAAAATATAAAGGAACTGTTTTATTAACAACTCATGATCATCAATTTGCTCAAACTTTAGCAAATAGGATAGTAGAGTTAACTCCAAAGGGGGTAATTGACAGATATATGAGTTTTGATGAATATATGCAGGATGAAAAAATAAAAAATCTAAGAGATAAGATGTACAATTAACAAACATTTATCTTAATTCAGCACCAAACTTCTTAATAAGATTATCAGTTATTTTTTTCATTAAATTATCTATTTCACTATCAGAAAGGGTTTTAGAATTGTCAGAAATATTAAAATTAAGTCCATAGCTCTTCTTGCTTTTAGGTATATTTTTTCCAACATATACATCAAATAAACTTATATTTTGTATAAGATTTTTATTTGCCTTATAAGCTTCGTTATATATTGATTTAAAGGTTATGTTCTCATCGATCAAAATGGACAAATCTCTTGATACTTCAGGGTATTTTGGAATCTCTTTAGATAATACAGGTTTTTTATCTATGGATTTTACAATATTATTCCAGTTAAACTCAGCATAATAAACTTCCTGTTCAATACCAAAAAGTGCTAAACTATTATTTGTGACAATTCCATAGTTTACTAAGGGGATGTCATTTAACGTTAATGACTCTCCTTCTTTTAAGTTTTTATCTTTCGTTGGTCTTGAATTAACGTTCTTTAAATTTAAACCATCAATTATTGAAAACACTATGCCTTTAATAAAATAAAAGTCACTTTTTTCTAAATTGTTATTCCAATTTTTAGATATTTTGTCTCCAGTTATAAAAAGGGATAGTCTTTCTTCTTCAATGTATTTATTTTCTTTTTTGATATAATCTTTACCAAACTCAAACATTTTTAGATTAGTTTGTTTTCTATTAATGTTATAAGATAAAGCTTCAATTCCAGAAAACATTAGAGAATTTCTTAGCATTGAAAGGTCAGAGCTAGATGAATTAATAACATTTATATTTAAAGGCTCCTTAATGTTCTTGTTCTTTTTGTTGTATTTTGCTGAAGTAAGTGAATTAGTTATTATTTCAAAAAATCCTAGTGAAACTAAATGATTAGAAATTTTATTCTCAAAATCATTTTTTGATAATTGATCATAAGGTATCAGGGATCTATTTATTTTTTTAGAAGATTCAATATTATTGTATCCATATATTCTTAATATTTCTTCTACAACATCTGCTTCTCTAGTCACATCACTTCTATAGGCAGGGATTGAGACACCAAGATTTGATTCAGTAATGCTTTCTATTTTTATATCTAAAGATGTGATTATTCTTTTAATGATTTCACGGTCAATTTTTTTTCCAATAAGGTTTTCTATGTTATCAAAACGAATAAGAAGCCTTTTATCATTAATCTTTTTTGGAGATACATCTATAATATCACTAGATATCATAGAGCCTTTACAAACCTCTTTAATTAATATACACGCTCTTTTTAATGCTAGTTTAGTTATGTTTGGATCAATACCTCTTTCAAATCTGTATGATGCATCAGTATTAAGATCATGATGTTTTGAAGATTTTCTAATTGTTATGGGGTCAAAATAAGCGCTTTCTAAGAAAATGGAAGTAGTCTTATCAGTAACTCCTGAATTTAAGCCACCATAAATTCCTGCTAAGCATAAGGGTTTATTCCCGCTGCAAATCATTAAGTCATTTTCGGTTAATTTTCTTTCAACTCCATCTAGAGTCATGAATTTAGTGTCATTTTTAAGGGTTTTGACTGTTATTTTGTTGTCAGTTATATTATTATAATCAAAAGCATGAAGAGGTTGTCCAATGTCATGTAAAATATAATTAGTTATATCAACAATATTATTAATTGGGGAAACATCAATAGACTTTAATCTATTTATAAGCCATTGCGGTGACTGCTTTACTACTATATCCTCAATCACTACCCCACAATATCTAGGTGCTAATATGCTATTGTCAACTTGAATTTTAATATTTGTTGTTTTTTTGTCAACAATAAAATCAGTTGCAGACGGTTTTATTAGTTCTAGTTTTTTCCCTCTTTGTAGTAATCCAGCCCTAAGATCTCTAGCTGTTCCATAATGACTTATAGCATCAGACCTATTAGGTGTTAATCCGATTTCAAGTATTGAATCAGTTTTTATTTTAAAAATTTTATCAAGTGGTGTTCCAGCTTTATATTTATCGTCTAGCAGCATTATTCCTTCATGTGATTCTCCTAAATTTAACTCATCCTCAGCACAGATCATCCCATTACTAACTTCTCCTCTGATCTTATTCTTTTTTATAGTCCAGAAATCTTCATTTGTATATATTTTAGTCCCTACAGTTGCAACAGCAACAGTTTGATTAGAATCAACATTTTCGGCGCCACAAACAACTTGAACATCTTCTTTTTGACCTATATCAACAGTTGCTATCTTTAGTCTATCAGCATTAGGGTGTTTTTTGCACGTTTTAACTTTTCCGATAACAACTCCTTTTAAACCACCTTTAATTGACTCAAAATTAGAGATGCCTTCAACTTCTAGCCCTAATTCCGTTAGTATATCTGCAGTTTCTTCAACAGAATCCTTTAGTTTTAAAAATTCTTTGAGCCAATTATATGAGATGTTCATTTTAAATAGTTAGGTTTAACAAATATAATAATAGTTACCTTCTAATGAAATCTAAAAAGTTTTTTTAAATCTCATTTTTTATAGATATTTAATCTAAGACAATCTATTTTATGAATAAATTCAATTATTTGATAATAGTAATTTTATTTTCTTTTTCAGCTTGCAGTGAGGATGATAAAGTTTCTTCAGGGGCCTATATAGGTAATTTATATACATCAGATAGTCAAGAAATACCTTTCAATTTGTATGTGCTAAATGATGGTTCTGTTGAAATTTATAATCATAAAGAAATAGTTGACATGAAAAAAATTGTTTACACAAAGGATTCATTTCTAATTAAATCCCCGGTTTTTGAAGGATATATTAAGGCAAAGAAATCATCAGTCGGCATGGAAGGGTATTTTTTCAATAATAGTTTGGACAGGAAAATAAAATTCAAAGCTTATCCTGGACATGAAAGATTTAAATTAAAAAATAGTTCAATAAATTATAATTTTTCAGGAAAATGGAAAGTAGTTTTTAATCCTGGTGAACTAGGCGAGTATAATGCTATAGGGATGTTTGATCAAGAAGGTTATAAGATCTCAGGAACTTTTAGAACAACTACAGGAGATTATGGATTTATGGAGGGTATTTCAGAAGAAAATTCAATAAAGTTATCTACATTTAATGGAGCTCATTCATATTTATTTAAAGGACAACTAGAGGAGAATACTATAAGTGGATTTTTTTATAGAGGTAATTATAATAAAATTCCATTTATAGCAAACCGTAATCAAAATTTTAGGTTACCAAGCCCAAACAGCCTAACAGTAATAAACAATCATTATAATAAGTTTGACTTCTCGTTTGAGGATAATAAGGGGAGGGTAGTGGCTGATACTGATCAAAGATTTAATAATAAGGTTTTGGTGGTACAGATTATGGGCACTTGGTGTCCAAATTGTTTAGATGAAACTACTTTTATTTCAGAATTTATTAATGAAAACAATTACAAAGATTTAGAGTTTGTTTCATTAGCATTTGAATATGCTAAAACAAAGGAAAAAGCTATTTATAATATCAACAAATTAAAAGACAGGTTTAATATTAAATACCCCATTTTATTAGCACAGTTTGGAACCAGCAATAAGGTTGAGGCACAAAAGAAAATACCTGCGTTAAAACAGGTTATTTCTTATCCAACTTTGATATTTATAGATAAAAAGAAAAATATTAGAAGTATACATACAGGTTTTAATGGTCCTGCTACTGGAGAAAAGTATGAGAATTTTAAGAAAGAATTTGAAGAATTGGCAATAAAATTACTAAATGAGAATTAGCTAATATAATTCCATATGTTATTATTCTTATTCAGGTGTTTATAAGTATTTAGGATTGTTGTATTTTCTTTTTTTGTGAGATTTTGATCAGTTGCTAATATTTTCTTAACATAATCCCTTATTGTACTAATCATATTTTTATCACTTACTAGGTTTGCTATTTTAAGAGGAATTATTCCACTTTGTTGAGTCCCCATCAGATTTCCTGGCCCCCTTATTTCAAGGTCTTTCTCTGCTATCTCAAATCCATCATTAGATTTCACCATAGTATTTATACGAATTTTACTATCATTAGTAGTTTTGTTCCCAGACATTAATATGCAATAACTTTTATGAGTGCCTCTTCCAACCCTTCCTCTTAATTGATGTAATTGTGATAATCCAAATCTTTCTGCACTTTCAATTATCATTACAGATGCATTAGGGATATCAACACCAACCTCAATTACTGTTGTAGAGACGAGAATATTAGTAGTTCCAGATATAAATCTCTCCATTTCATAGTCTTTGTCTTCTGGCTTCATTTTACCATGAACCATTGAAATTTGATATTCAGGGAGAGGAAAATCTCTTGACAGACTATCATAACCATCTAAAAGATCTTTATAGTCCATCTTTTCACTTTCTTTAATAAGAGGATATACGATATAAGCTTGCCTCCCTTTTGATATTTCTTCTCTTAAAAAATGAATTACTTTTAGACGACTATTTTCCTTTCGATGTACTGTAATTATATTTTTCCTTCCAGGCGGAAGTTCATCAATCACCGAAATATCTAAATCTCCATATACTGACATTGCTAATGTTCTTGGAATTGGAGTCGCTGTCATAATTAAGATATGAGGAGGTAGAGTGTTTTTTTTCCACAATTTACTTCTTTGGGCTACTCCAAATTTATGTTGCTCATCAATTATTGCTATGCCAAGATTTTTAAATTTAACTTTGTCTTGAATTAAGGCATGTGTTCCAATAAGTATTTGTAATTCACCATTCTCAAGCTCATCATATATCTTTCTTTTTTCTAAAGCTTTGGTTGACCCTGTAAGTATTTGTATACTGATATTCAACAACTTACATATTTCTTTAAAATTATTATAATGTTGTACTGACAAAATTTCAGTTGGCGCCATTATGCATGCTTGGAAATTATTATCTATTGCTATTAATGTTGTCATAAATGCAATTATAGTTTTTCCTGAACCAACATCACCTTGAAGTAATCTATTCATCTGAGCATTGCTTCCTAAATCTCTCCGGATTTCTTTTAAAACTCTCTTTTGAGCATTTGTTAAACTGAAATTTAAATGGTTATTATAAAATGAATTAAAAGTATTACCAACTTTTTTAAATCTGAAGCCTTTAATTTTTTCTTTTCTTGAAATATTTTTTTTAATCAATTGTAATTGAAGATAAAATAGTTCTTCAAACTTCAATCTTTTAATAGCTTTTGATAGAAATTGATTAGATTTTGGTAGATGAATATTTATTATAGCACTGTTTTTGTCTAGAAGTTTATATTCTTTGATAATATATTTTGGCAGGCTTTCTACAAATTTCGATTTTGTTTTAAGTAATAATTCTTTAACAATATCTCTAATTACTTTATTTGTGATACCTCTTTTAATTAAGTTTTCAGTAGATGGGTATACTGGATCTAAAGAAGATCTGTATTTTAAATTCTCCTTTTTGTATAATTCTAATTCAGGATGCGGTATATTGTATATACCGTTGAACATGTTTGGTTTCCCATAAATAATATAATTTTTGTTTAATATTAGACTTTCTTTAATCCATTTATGAGATTTAAACCAAACTAATTCTATAAAACCTGTATCATCTTTCAGCTTTGCTATTAGTCTTCTTTTTCTTGGAGATCCACTTTCATATAAATCAACTATTTTACCAATAAGCTGGATTTCAGATTTTGTATTATTGATTTCATCAATTTTATGGTACTTAGTTTTGTCTACATATCTATATGGAAAGAAGCTTAAGAGATCTTGGTAAGTAAAAATTTTAAGTTCTTTTTTAAATAGTTTTGATCTATTTGGGCCAACTCCTTTAAGATAATCAATAGGTGTATGTAAGAATGGATTATTCATTTTCTTAAAATTAATATTTTTTAAATTCTTATAACTTTAATTTGTATTAATTATAGAGCAAATTTGTTTATAAAATTTCATTTTTCTGATATCGATTAATAAATACATTAATTAATTTCACTACAAATCATATTTTAAATTGAATAATTATTTAAATAATCTTAATGAATCTCAGCTAAAAGCAACATTGCATACAGATGGACCTATGATTGTTATAGCAGGAGCAGGGTCTGGAAAAACTAGAGTGCTAACTTATAAGATTGCACATTTAATGACCAAAGGTGTAGATCCTTTTAATATTCTCGCTTTAACTTTTACAAATAAAGCAGCTAGAGAAATGAAAGAAAGAATTGCTGGGATTGTTGGAGAAGAAGCAAAGAACTTATGGATGGGTACATTTCATTCAGTTTTTGCTAAAATATTAAGAATTGAAGCCGAAAAAATAGGCTATAGATCGAATTTTACAATTTATGACACTGAAGATTCTCAAAAATTAGTTTCATCTGTAATAAAGGAGTTAAATTTAGATAAAGAGATATATAAATATAAAAGCATATATTCTAGGATATCTTCCCTTAAAAACAGCCTTATTACGCCTAAAATATATAGACAGAGTGATGAATTAATTGAATCAGATAAATTAGCTAAACGTACAAGTTTTATTAATGTATATGTAGAATATATAAACAGATGTTTTAAAGCAGGAGCAATGGATTTTGACGATCTATTATTAAAGACTAATGAGCTGTTATCTAAATCTCCCGATGTTCTTGCGAAATATCAAAATTTATTTAGATATATTCTAGTAGATGAATATCAAGACACTAATCACTCACAATATCTTATTGTTAAAGCACTATCTGATAAATTTCAAAATATATGTGTTGTTGGTGATGATGCTCAAAGTATATACAGTTTTAGAGGAGCTAATATTAGGAATATGCTAAATTTCCAAAGAGACTATCATGATGTAAATGTATTTAGATTGGAACAGAATTATAGATCTACAAAAAACATAGTTAATGCAGCTAATAGTATAATTGAAAAAAATGAAAACAAACTTGATAAAGTTGTTTGGACTGAAAATGAAACAGGATCAAAAATTAATATAACAAGATTACTAACTGATGGTGAAGAGGGAAGATTTGTAGCTAGCTCAATCTTTGAGAGTAAAATGAGAAATCAATATAAAAACAAAGATTTCGTCATATTATATAGAACAAATGCACAATCTAGAGCATTTGAAGATTCACTAAGGAAAAAAAACATACCATATAGAGTATATGGTGGATTATCTTTCTATCAAAGGAAAGAAATTAAAGATATTTTAGCCTATTTGAGATTAATAGTAAATAACGCAGATGAGGAAGCTTTTAAAAGAATAATAAACTTTCCTTTAAGAGGTATAGGACAAACATCAATTGATAAGTTAATTATAGAATCAAAACAAAGAAAAATCCCAATTTATGATGTTGCTAGAAATATTAATGAATCTAATCTCTCTATTGGCTTAAAAATCAGGAATAAGATTAGTGATTTTGTGCTTTCAATTGAAAAAGCCAAATTGATGCTAAAGGAATCAAATGCGTTTGAAATAACAGAAGAAGTAATAAAATCCTCCGGAATATATAAACTATACAAAGAGGAAGAATCCTTAGAAAGTATAAATAGAATACAAAACATTGAAGAATTGTTAAATGGCGTACAAGACTTTGTTGATACACAACTTTATAATTCTGAATCAAAAGGAACTATAGAAGACTTTTTACAAGATGTTGCATTAGTGACAGATTTAGATCAAGATCCTGAAAACCAAGATAAAGTTTCATTGATGACCATACACTTAGCAAAAGGGCTTGAATTCCCCTGTGTATATATTGTAGGACTGGAAGAGAATCTATTTCCTAGTGCTATGAATATTAATTCACGGGATGAGCTTGAAGAGGAGAGGAGACTGTTTTATGTAGCTTTAACTAGAGCTCAGAAAGAAATAAATATAAGTTATGTTATATCAAGATATAGATGGGGTAAATTAATTGACTGTGAACCTAGCAGGTTTATTGATGAAATTGATGAAAAATATATTAGTATTTTAACTCCAATAACCAATAAAAAGGAAAATCTATCCTTTAATAATATAAATAGAAGTTTTAATAGAAATAAGATTAGGTATAATAAGCCTAAACCAAGAATTCCTAGCAATTATGTTAAGGTTAATAAAGCAAGTTCTAAAACTAATTTATTTGATGATAATTTGGTTATTGGAAATATTGTAAGTCATGTGAGGTTTGGGAAAGGAGAAGTGTTGAAGTTAGAAGGAAAGGGGAATGATATTAGAGCTGAGATTAATTTTGAAAATGGAGGGGTTAAAAAACTGCTATTAAGGTTTGCAAAACTTAGAATTATCTCATAAAAAAACCCAATCTTTTAGGATTGGGCTCTTTAATTGTTTATAATCTATTAATTTCCTGAAGTTAAATTTTTCATCTCTTTTTCAATCATATCATAGAATTGATCGATTTTTGGCATAATTACAATTCTAGTTCTTCTATTAATTGCTCTATTCTCTGCAGTATCGTTTTCAACAAGAGGATCAAAGTAGCTTCTTCCAGCTGCAATTAGTCTACCAGGATTAACATCTAGTTCTTGTAGAACTCTTACTATAGATGTTGCTCTTTTAACACTTAAATCCCAATTATCTAATAAAACATCATTTTCATATGACCTACTATCAGTATGACCTTCAACCATACATTCAAAGTCAGGTTTGCCATTTACAACTACTGCTACTTTGCCCAAAATCTCTTTAGCTCTATCAGATACTACATAGCTTCCAGTTTTAAATAAAAGTTTATCTGATAGTGAAATAAAGACAACTCCTTTCTCAACATTAACTTCTATGTCAGGATCGTTTATTCCTATTTCTTTCTTAAGACTAGTTACAATTGCTAGTGTTACACTGTCTTTTCTAGTGAGAGCATCTTGCAATCTTGTAATTTTAAGATCCTTCTCTTTCATGCTTTCTAGAGATTTTTCAAGATTGTCTGCACTTTTTGATGTAAGTTCAAGATAATCTTTAGATTGAACAAATAATTGCTCATTTGTTCTTCTTAAATAATCTGCTCTTTCTTTATAAGAAATAGCTAGTGTTTCTGCTGAGTTTTTTTCTTCAAGACATGCATTTAGCTTAATAGTAGCTGTATTCAACAAATCTTGAGTTTTTTTGTGTCTGTTCTCTAAAGAAGTGTACTCTTTTTTAGAAACGCAAGAAGACATTATAAACAATGCTCCTAAACATAATAAAAGTGTTTTTTTCATTTGTAAAATTTTAATTTTAATAATCCTGATATAAAAGTAAAAAAAAGATAAACTTTAATTATACTTTTTTCAATCTTTTTAACCCTAAGAAATAAAAAATAATAGAATATATATTATAATGAACAATTTCTCTATTTAGATTTTTTCTTAGAATCGTTAATTGTTGTAATTTTCTATAAAACGAGATATAGGCTCTATATATTGCTAAAGTATGTTTAATTCCCTTGGTTAATAGAAAGAAAATAGATATTAATAAATCAATAAAAAATTTAAATAATAGCAATAAAAATAGATTCTCTTTGCAATTTTTTGTTAGTGTGTATAACTGATTCCTAAAATTGTAATACGTTTTATTTGAGTCATTTACGTTAAGAGTCCCTGCATTTAAATGATAAACTATAGATTTATAGTGGTATTTTACCTGAAATCCTAAATTTTGAGTTCTCCAACATAAATCAATCTCTTCCATGTGAGCCCAATAATTATCATCGAAACCACCAACTAATTCAAAAATTTCTTTTCTAATAAAAAAACAAGCTCCGCAAGCCCAAAATATTTTTGAAATATCATCATATTGACCATCATCAACTTCAATATTATTGTATATCCTTCCCCGACAATAAGGATATCCAAACTTATCTAAGAATCCACCAGCAGCGCCAGCATAATCAAACATTTTTCTATTATTATAATCAAGAAGTTTGGGTTGAATTATTGCTGTATCTTTTTCTGATTTAAAAAGCTCTATTATTGGGTCAGTCCAATTTGCTGTTACTTCAACATCATTATTTAAAAGGCAAATTATATCAGCATCTATTTTTTTTATTCCTAAATTATAGCCTTTGGCATAACCATAATTATTATCAAGGTTGATAATCTTTACTGAAGGGAAATAGGTGCTTATAAAATCTATTGATTTATCAGTTGAACCATTATCAATAATATATATATCAACTTTAGCAGGAGTATTTTTTATAACTGACGGTAAGAATTTATTTAATAGATTAAATCCATTCCAATTTAATATTGCTACTGCTGTTTTCATTTATATTTTGGAAAATCTTTTACAAACTTATAACATTGGTTAGAATAATCTATGTTACAATAGTAGTTAAATAAGCCATTAGTTATCATCAAAAAATCAGCATTAATTTTAGAGTTGTAGATGGATATTTGATTAAATGTTTCCTGATTTATTGTGATATTTGGAGATTTACACTCTACTAATAAGAAAATATCTCCGTTAGGTTTAAAAACTGCTATATCATATCTTTTTGTTAAATTATTTATTTTTATCTTTTTCTCAACATTTATAAGCTCTTTAGATACTTTTTGTTCATTAATTAAATATTTAACACAATTTTGTCTCACCCATTCTTCAGGAGTTAATAGAATAAATTTTTTACGAATTTCATCAAAAATATATTTCTTGTTATGTTTTTTTTTCGTTCTAAATTCATAATTTGGGAAGCACAAATCTATCATACTTTAAATTTCGCATTTTTTTATGAATTTATTCAAGCAAATAGAAAATGATATTAAGTCTAAGAAATTCTCACCTATATATTTGCTTATGGGGGAAGAGGAATTTTATATTGACTATTTAACAAATTTAATTATTGAAAATTCTATCTCTAAATCTGAAAAGGAATTTAATTACAATGTTTTATATGGTAAAGAAACAAATATTGATGAATTAATATCAATATGTAAGAAGTTCCCTTTGATGTCAAATTATCAAGTTGTTGTTTTAAAAGAAGCCCAATATTTATCTAGAACTATTGATCAATTAGCAGGTTATGTTAATAATTTTTTAGAATCAACAATTCTTATAATTAACTATAAGCATAAATCATTAGATAAAAGAAAAAGTTTATACAAATTAATATCCAAAAACGGAATCGTATTTGAAAGCAAGAGACTTTATGAAAATCAGGTTCAACAATGGATTAAAGATCAATTAAATGATAAAAGCATAAAGATATCAAATAAGGCTGTTGCTATGATTGTAGACTTTCTTGGAACAGATTTAAGCAAAATTAATAACGAACTGTCTAAGCTTATTCAATTAAAAAAAGATTTAAAAGAAATTTCTGAAAATGAAATTGAAAAATATATTGGTATATCTAAGGAATACAACAATTTCGAATTAAGAAATGCAATCAGTGAAAAAAACACATTTAAGGCATTTCAAATAGCAGATTATTTTGCAAAAAATCCTAATTCTAACCCCCTGGTAGTTACAATATCAATGGTTTTTGATTTCTTTTCAAAATTATTGCTTTATCATGCAAATGATAGCTTGCCTGATTCAAAAAAAGCTTTTATTATGAAAATAAATCCATATTTCATCAAGGAATACAATAGGGCTTCAAAAAACTATTCAATTAAAAAAGTTACTCAAGTTATTTCTATAATTAGAGAATATGATTTAAAAAGTAAGGGGAGTGGGGTAAAGAACACTTCTCACTTAGATTTACTAAAGGAAATGATTGTTAGAATAGTTTCCTAGAACTTCTTTGGGAACTTCTTTGGGTCTGATTCATGCATTATATCATATGCGATATCAAAAACATCATCCATTGATGGTTTTGAAAAATAATCGCCATCTGGTCCATATGCTGGCCTATGATTTTGTGCAGTTAACAGTTTTGGATTACTGTCTAAATAATTGTATATGTTTTGATTAGAGATTAATTCATTTAAAATATATGCACTAGCACCACCTGAAAAATCTTCATCAACAATTAATAATCGGCTCGTTTTTTCTATGCTTTTTGCAATATCATGATTTAAATCAAAAGGGATTAGAGATTGACAGTCAATAATTTCAACTTCTATATTAAACCTATTTAGCTCTTGTGCAGCCTTTTCGACTAATTCTATAGTAGATCCATAAGAAACAATTGTAATATCAGATCCTTTTAACATTAGATCAATCTTCCCAATAGGAGTCTTAAAATCACCAAGATTTTCTGGCAGTTTCTCTTTTGATCTATATTTATTTAAACACTCAATAACTAATGCTGGTTGATCACCTTCTAAAAGTGTATTGTAAAAACCTGCTGCCTTAGTCATATTCCTAGGAACAAGCACATAAATACCTCTAATTAAATTAATAATACCTCCCATTGGGGATCCAGAGTGCCAAATACCTTCTAGTCTATGTCCTCTAGTTCTAATAATTAATGGTGCTTTTTGTTTACCTCTAGTTCTGTAATGTAAAGAGGCTAAATCATCACTCATTATTTGTATTGCATAAAGTAAATAATCCAGGTATTGTATTTCAGCAATTGGCCTTAATCCTCTTAAAGCTAATCCTATTCCTTGTCCAATAATTGTAGCTTCTCTAATTCCCGCATCAAAAACACGCGATTCTCCATATTTTTCTTGAAGTCCTTCAAGGCCTTGATTAACACCACCAATTTTGCCAGAATCTTGACCAAAAATCAAAACATTATCATATTTTTTTAGAATTGCATCAAAATTTTCTCTTATTATAATCCTGCCATCTTCAATTTTAGCTTCTTCACGATAAATTGGATTAACCTCATTTATTTTAACAGGATTAAATTTAGATTCACTGTATAGATGAGAGCTATAGTTAATTTGTGTGTTTGATTTAATATCCTCTAACCATCTACTTAGTATTTCTGTTTCTGGAGATTGTAGTTGTATTAATTCTCTTAATATCTTCCTTGTATTTATAAAGAAGTCTCTTTTTAATGGTTCTTCAATTGAATTTAAATTATTTACTATTTGAGCTATAGTTGGATCAATTGAATTATTGAAAATAGTCTTAATTTGATCTGCTAGATCTTTTATGTTTTTTTTTGTCTCAGACATTGATAAATCTTTAGCTTTCTTTGCAGCCTCTCTTACCTCCTTTTTAACTGATGCCTCAATATCTTTTAACTCCTTTTCATTACTTATTTGATTGAGAATTATCCATTCTCTCATTTTAGAATTACAGTCAAATTCCTTTTCCCATTCTAATCTTCCTTTAGACTTATACCTCTCATGTGATCCTGAAGTTGAATGCCCGAGTGGTTGAGTTAGTTCTTTTACATGAACTAAAACCGGTACATGATTACTACGAGATATTTCTTCAGCTCTTTGATATGTTGTTATTAAACTAGAATAATCCCATCCTATTACTTTGATTATTTCATAACCTTTATTTTTTTCATCTCTTTGAAACCCACTTAAGATTTCAGATATATCCCCTTTAGTTGTTTGATATTTTGAAGGAACAGAGATGCCATAATTATCATCCCAAATGCTAATAATCATAGGGATTTGAAGAACGCCTGCCGCATTTATTGTTTCAAAGAAAAGCCCTTCACTTGTTGCAGAATCTCCTATGGTCCCCCAAGCAACTTCATTTCCCATGTTAGAGAACTTATTTGAACTTATAGTATCATTTTCTCGGTATATCTTAGAAGCTAGGCCTAGGCCTAAAAGTCTTGGCATTTGACTTCCTGTTGGAGATAGATCAGCACTTGAGTTTTTTTGCAATGTCAAATCTTTCCAATTGTACTTATTGTCTAGACTATGTGTTGCAAATGAACTGTTCATTTGCCTACCAGCACTCATTGGATCAAACTTTAGATCAGTATGTGCATATAATGCAGAAAAATATTGTAAAGGAGTTAACTTGCCAATAGCCATCATAAAAGTCTGATCTCTATAATAACCTGACCTAAAGTCACCTTCTCTAAAAGATTTTGCCATAGCTATTTGTGGAACTTCTTTTCCGTCACCAAAAATTCCAAAAGTTGCTTTGCCGTTTAAAACCTCTTTTCTTCCTAGAAGACTACATTCTCTACTAGTAATAGCAATTTTATAATCATTTATAACTTCCTTTTTGAAATCTTCGTATGAGAGAGAAATATTTTTTAATGTAGGAGATTGCATTAACAGAAATTAATAGCTAGCAAGATAAATAAACTAATGACTATATGCAATTATGATTTTAATGAATAGCTATATTTTCAATTAATTAAAAGTTAGGGCTTAGGCCATAATCATCATGGAACGTTTCAAGAATTTTAATAACTTCTTCTTTTTTATCAACGATATGAAATGAAAAGAAATCTTCGTTACTTACAGTCTTATTAGTCTTCAATAAAGTTTCTTTAATCCAGTCTATTAGTCCAGACCAAAAAGTACTTCCAACAAGAATGATAGGAAATTTTTCAATTTTCTTTGTTTGAATTAGTGTGATTGCCTCAAACAACTCATCTAGAGTTCCAAATCCTCCTGGCATAACAACAAAACCTTGCGCATATTTCATAAACATAACTTTTCTTACAAAGAAATAATCAAAGTCTATTTTTTTATCATCATCTATGTATATATTATCACTTTCTTTTTTTTCAAAAGGAAGTTCTATGCAAAGACCTATAGATCTTCCTTTAGCTTCTTTTGCACCTTTATTTGCTGCCTCCATAATTCCAGGACCACCTCCAGTTATTACACCATAACCACTCTCTACAATACTTGAAGCTATTTTTTTAGCTAGTAAATAATATTTGTCGTCATTTTTAGTTCTAGCTGAACCAAAAATTGATATAGAAGGTCCTATTTGACTCATTTTTTCATATCCATTGACAAATTCGCCCATAATTTTAAAAATTGACCATGAGTCATTAGTTTTTATTTCATTCCAGCTTTTGCGTTCTCGTTTATTCATAATAATCTTTAATTTAATTCTTTTTTTAGGTAAAATGCTGTATAATTGGTTTTATTTAGTAACATTTTTTCTGGAGTCCCTTCAAAAATAATATAACCTCCTTTATTACCACCTTCGGGACCAATATCAATTATATGGTCTACAGTTTTAATAACATCCATATTATGCTCTATAATAAGTACAGTGTTTCCTTTATCTACTAACTTGTTTAGAACATTCATTAAAACCTTAATATCTTCAAAGTGTAATCCAGTTGTAGGTTCATCTAAAATATACATAGTATTCCCTGTATCTCTTTTTGACAATTCAGATGCTAATTTAATTCTTTGAGCTTCACCTCCTGACAATGTAGTACTTTGTTGTCCTAATGTAATATACCCAAGACCAACATCTTGTATGGTTTTTAGTTTTTTATATATTTTAGGTATATGTTCAAAAAAGTCTACAGCAGTATTAATTGTCATATTCAAAATATCATTTATTGACTTTCCTTTATATTTTATTTCCAGAGTTTCTCTATTGAATCTTTTAGACATACAATTTTCACACTCTATATAAACATCTGGAAGAAAATTCATTTCAATAAGCTTTAAGCCACCTCCTTTACATTCTTCACAACGCCCTCCCTTGACATTAAAGCTGAATCGCCCAGGCTTATATCCTCTTATAATAGATTCGTTAAGTAGTGAAAATAAGTTCCTAATTTCAGAATACACACCACAATATGTAGCAGGGTTACTTCTTGGAGTTCGCCCAATAGGACTTTGACTTATGCTCACAACTTTATCTATATTATCGATTCCTTTAATTGACTTATGAGATAATATTTTTTTATTTCCATTATAAAAATAATTGTTTAGAATAGGATATAATGTCTCATTGATTAAACTTGATTTTCCACTTCCCGAAACCCCAGTAATTCCAATCATTTTGTTTAATGGAAAAGACACATCTATATCCTTTAAATTATTACCGTTACATCCATATAGATTTATTGTTTTTCCATTACCTTCTCTTCTTTTATCTGGGATTTCTATAACCTTAACATTATTTAAATAATCTGAAGTTAATGATTTGCTCTTCTTAATTGAGTTTAGATTACCCTCAAACATAATATTACCTCCTTTTTTTCCTGCTAAAGGGCCAATATCTATAATATGATCTGCACGAGAGATCATTTCTTTATCATGTTCAACAACAATTACAGAATTCCCCATATTCCTTAATGCTTCTAAAGACTTGATCAATCTATCATTATCTCTTTGATGTAACCCTATACTTGGTTCATCTAAAATATATAGGACTCCTACCAATTGTGATCCAATTTGAGAAGCAAGTCTGATTCTTTGACTCTCACCTCCAGAAAGAGATCTTGAGGGTCTATTAAGTGTTAAATATTCTAATCCCACGTCTGATAAAAACTGTAATCTTTTTATGAGTTCTTTAATGATTTCTTCTGAAATAAATTTTTGTGTATTGGATAGTTTAGAATTTGATTTTTTAAACCAACTAATTAGATCAGTTATTTCCATGTTAACTAGCTCATTAATATCCTTAGCATTAACTTTGAAATACAAAGATTCTTTCTTAAGTCTTGAGCCTTTACAGGTTTCACAAATTATTTCATCCATATATTTATTTGCCCATCTTCTCAAGGCAATTGATTCTGTGTTTTTATATTGATTTTCAATAAAATTAACTATCCCTTCAAAGCTTATATTATACTCTCTTTTTATACCCAAAGACTTGCTATTTATTGTAATTCTATCTTCTATTCCATAAAGAATAGCTTCTAATGCTTTCTTTGGAACGTTTTTTATAGGTTCTTTTAATGAAAAGCCATATTTTTTTCCAATTAACTTGATTTGTTTATTTATCCAACTTCCAGATGCTTTATTTATTAATTGAATTCCTCCTTGAGAGATTGATTTATTATCATCAGGGATAAGTTTTTTTA
>CAJWCT010000003.1 GCA_913031385.1 uncultured Flavobacteriales bacterium
TAAAAAGTATCGAATTAATGTGGATAGGTATAAAGTTAGGTTTTGATAAGATTATACTAAAAAAAAATACATTGATATGTCATTATATTGGAAATTCTGAAGATATGAATGATAGTAAAAATTTTAAAACATTAATTAATTTTGTTAATACAAATTCTGAATTATCTGATATTTCAGAAAAAAATACAAAGAACGGCAGTAGAATGGTTATTAAATTTTTCAAGATCTTTTCTATAAATTCAGCTTATGAATTATTAGAAAAAATTATCATATAATTTCAATCATATAACAGAAAATAAATTGGGAAAATGGTTACATTTACTAATATAATCAATAAATATTGAAGAAAACTTTTACTATAACAGCTGCACTCCCTTATACTAATGGGCCTATTCATATAGGACATTTAGCAGGAGTGTATATACCTGCGGATATCTTTTCAAGATTTATGAGATTAACTGGAAATGATGTTGCATATATATGTGGCAGTGATGAGCATGGAGTGCCAATTACTATAAAAGCCAAGAAAGAGGGTTTAAGTCCAAAAGATATTGTAGACAGATATCACAGAAATATTAAAAAATCATTTGCAGACTTTGGAATTTCTTTTGATAACTATTCTAGAACCTCTTCAAAACTACATCATAAAACTGCATCTGAGTTTTTTTTAAATTTATATGATAATAATTTTTTTAAAGAAATAACTACGGAACAATTTTTTGATTTAGAAGCAAATCAATTTTTACCGGATCGATTTGTAGTAGGTGTTTGTCCTAAATGCAATTATGAAAAATCTTATGGAGACCAGTGTGAAAAATGTGGAACTAGTCATAATGCAATAGATCTAATTGATCCAAAATCATCAATAAGTGGTAATTCTCCATCACTGAAAGAGACTAAGCATTGGTATTTGAAATTAGATGAGTTCCAGCCCTTTTTTGAAGATTGGATATTAAAACAACATAAATCTGATTGGAAACAAAATGTATATGGCCAGTGTAAATCATGGTTAGACGATGGATTAAAACCAAGAGCTGTTACAAGGGATTTAGATTGGGGTGTGTCTGTACCTTTAAAGGATGCTAACGGAAAGGTTTTATATGTTTGGTTTGACGCACCTATTGGTTATATATCCTCAACTAAAGAATGGGCAGATAAGAACAATTTAGATTGGGAAAAGTATTGGAAGAATCCTCAAACAGAATTAATTCACTTTATTGGAAAGGATAATATTGTATTTCATTGTATAATTTTTCCTGCAATGCTTAAAGCACATGGAGAATATATTCTTCCAAAAAATGTTCCTGCTAATGAATTTCTAAATTTAGAAGGAGCAAAAATATCTACATCTAATAATTGGGCTGTATGGTTACCTGATTATTTAAAAGAATTTCCAAATAAACAGGATGCTTTAAGATATGTATTAACTGTAAATGCACCTGAAAACAAGGATAATGATTTTACATGGAAAGATTTTCAGGCAAGAAACAATAATGAATTAGTAGCAATTTATGGAAATTTTATTAATAGAGTTGTCGTTCTAACAAATAAGTATTATGACGGTGTTGTTCCTAAACCAACCGACTTGGATAAGGAAGACTTGCATGTTTTACAAAAAGTAAATGAATCGGTAGTATTAATTAATAAACATGTTGAAAAATTCAAGTTTAGAGAATCTTGTAATGAATATATAAATATAGCTAGGCATGGAAACAAATATTTGGCTGATCAGGAGCCGTGGAAAATTTTCAAAACTGATCTAAAAAGAGTTAATAATATAATATTTGTATCACTTCAAATTTCATCTATTTTGGCTACTTTAGGAGAACCTTTTTTACCTTTTGCATCTAATAAATTAAAGAAAATACTTAATCATAATAACCATGATATTAAATGGGAATGGGGAAAGATCATAGCCGGGGATCTATTAATAAAACCAGGTATTAGAATTAATGAACCAGAATTATTATTTACAAAAATTGAGGATTCAGAAATAGAATTTCAACTTGAAAAATTAAGAAATTCAAAAATTAGTTAGCAGACATTAGTATCCACTTATATTTGCATATCTATTTAAAATAAATTATCTAATTTCTTTTTATTAATTGATTGATTTGCAATTAATGCTAAATCTTCTATCCACAAATTTAGATTTTTAAACCTCATGTCTTTTGTTAAACCCTTGTTATATCTGAAATAGATTTGTTGTATAATTACAGCGATTTTAAACAAACCATATACGTAATAAAAAATTAAATTATTAATATTAATTTTTGATTTTAATGCATATTGATTAACAAACTGGTCTCTTGTAGGGTTCCCCTCAACCGATGACGGATTAAGATTTAGTTTTTTCATAAAATCTGGATCATTATGGTTTATCCAATAACCAAGTGAAGTTCCTAAATCCATTAAAGGATCTCCGATAGTAGACATCTCCCAGTCTAGAACTGAAATTATTTCACTTATATTCTTAGAATTTAAAACAATATTATCATATTTATAATCATTGTGTATTAATGAGGCTGAACTCTCTTTAGGAATATTATTCAATAACCATTTTGCAGTTTTTTTTAAATTAGCACATTCATCTACTATAGAATTATTATATCTTTTTATCCAGCCATTAATTTGTCTTAAATTATATCCATCTATTTTTCCAATTTCATTTAATTTTGATTTATGTATATCAATTGAGTGAAGCTCAACAAAATTATTAATAAAATTATTGGCTATTTTACCCATATTATTTTTATCTAGTTTATTGATTGTTTTAGAGTTTCCCCTGATGATAACCCCATTGATTTTTTCCATTAAGTAGAATGGAGCCCCAATAACTTTTGCATCTTCACAATAGCATATAGCTTTTGGAACTTTATTAAAAAAAGGATAGAGTTTTGATAAGATATTAAACTCTCTAAACATATCGTGCCCTGTTTTTATTTTAGCACCATGAGGAGGTCTTCTTAACACATATTCATCTTTGCCAATTTTAATCAAATAGGTAAGGTTAGAAAAACCACTCGGAAATTGAAAGATTTCAATATCACTTTTTATCGATAATATTTTAGTTAAGTATTCTTGTAAATTTGAAGAATTTATTTCTTCTCCTTGTCTAATTTTAGTGGCTTTATCAATATAGTTTTCGTACATAGTTAGACATCTCTATATTTTTTTAGGATTTGTCTGGCAACTCTACTTTTATGAACTTCATCTGCACCATCATATATTCTTGCTGCTCTCTCGTGCCTATAGTATGAAGCAAGTATAGTATCATCAGTTACTCCAAGAGCTCCATGGACCTGAATAGCATAGTCTACAACCTTTTGTAGAACATTAGCACAATAGAACTTAATTATTGAAATTTCATTTCTAGTTTTATAAACTCCTTGTGCATCAATTTTATGTGCAGCGTCCTTAATCATTAACCTTGCAGCATTAATCTCTGCTCTACATTCAGCAATCCAATTTTGAATTGTTTGTTTGTCTGCAAGTAATTGGCCATGTGCTAATTCTCTACTGGCAGCTCTTTTACACATCAAATCAAATGAACGTTCACACATGCCTATCCAACGCATACAATGGTGTATTCTTCCTGGGCCTAGTCTCTTTTGTGCTATTGAAAATCCTTCTCCATCTCCACCTAGCACATTTGAAAGTGGAACTTTAACATTTTCAAATTTAATTTCAGCATGGCTTTCCCAACCTCCACCAGGGTGTCCCATTACAGATATATTTCTGATAAATTTAACTCCTTCAGAATCTGTAGGAACAATTATTTGACTTGCTTTTTTGTATGGATTTTCATTATTAGGATCTGAAATTAACATTACTATAGCAAATTTTGCTCCATCAAAACTAGAGGTAAACCACTTGTGTCCATTTATTATATAATTGTCATTTTCTTTAGTTGCAATAGTCCCCATATTTACAGGATTTGATCCTGCAAAATTAGGCTCTGTCATAGCAAAACAACTCCTTATTTTACCATCTAGAAGTGGATTTAAATATTTTTCTTTTTGTTCTTCAGTACCAAACTCTATTAATATTTCCATATTTCCTGCATCTGGAGCTTGACAATTAAAGACATAAAAACCATATGGACTAGCGCCTAAAATTTCGCTAACCTCCCCATGTTGTTCAAGAGTTAACCCTAGTCCGCCATATTCTTTTGGGATTTGAGGAAGCCAAAGCCCCATCTTTTTAACTTTTCCTCTTAGTTCATTTAGTTTTGGTAATTTTTCTTCCCAACTTGAATCCAAGATCCAGGGTTCTAAAGAAAACAATTCCTTTTCAACAAATTCTTTTATAGTATTCTTTATTTCTTTAAAATCCATATTTAATTTTTATTTATAAGCTATAGAAATAAACTCAGCCACACATGCTGGTTTTTCTTGATCTTTTAATTCATAAATGATCTTTAATTTATACTTAATTCCACCTTTTATATCTTCACATGAAATTACTGAAATTCTAGCTCTAATTGGAGAATTAACCCTTGTAGCATTCATAAATCTAACTTTATCGCAGCCATAATTGATTGCCATGCTTACATTATTAAGTTTAAGAGTCTCATAACAAAACTTAGGGGCAAGTGATAATACTAAGAATCCATGAGCTACAGGCTTTTTGTATGGAGAATGTTTTTCACATAGTTCAGGGTTAATATGAATCCATTGATTATCATCAGTAATTCTTGCAAAAGTGTTTATTTGATCTTGCGTTATTGTAGTCCATTCTGAAAGTCCAACTTCTTTGCCAACATAATTTTTTAGATCAGATAATTCATCAATCTCTGTAGAATAAGCTTTATTTATAATATTTTGTTCTGACATTTTATTCTTTTTATTATGCTGAAATCATATGACCTCCATCAGCAACAAATACTGATCCTGTACAATAATTAGATGCTTCTGATGCAAGGAAACATGCTAATCCTGCCATGTCATCTGGTTCAGCAATTTTCCTTAATGGTAAATCATTTTTTACTTTACTTAGCACGTTTTCATTAGTCCATAGAGCCGAACTAAATTTAGTTTTTATTAATCCCGGACATATAGCATTTGATCTAATTCCATATTTCCCCCATTCTTTAGCCTGTGATTTTGTAAGCATGATTAATGCAGATTTACTAATACTATATACTCCTAAATTTTCACTCGGTTTAAGGCCCTCAACTGAGGCAATATTAATAATACTTCCACAACTATTTTTTTTCATAAAAGGAAGACACTTATTTGCTAATAGATGAGGAGCTTTCAAATTTACATTAATAACTTTATCAAATAATTCATTGTCAGTAGCTGTTAATTCACCATAAAGAGGATTAGTTGCTGCATTATTAACCAAAATATCTATTCTTCCAAAAGTTTTAGCTACTGAATTGACTAAATTAATTATATCTTCATCCTTTCCAACATGACATTGAATTGGTAAAATATTTTCTTGCCCTAATTCTTTTGCAACTTCTTCCAAAGAATTTTGATTTCTAGAACTTATAGCTACTTTTGCTCCAAATTCAATAAAACCTTTAGCAATAGATTTTCCTATTCCCTTACTTGCACCAGTTATTATGGCAACTTTCCCCTCTAGATTAAATTTATTTTTTATTGATTCTTTCATATACTAATACTACATTGTCATTGCTCCTCCATTTGCATGCAATACAATACCGCTAACAAAACTAGCTTCTTTTGAAGCAAGGAACAGATATACATGACCCATATCTTCAGGAGTACCAATTCTGCCAACAGGAATCATTGCAATACCTGCTTTAACAATTTCTGGAGGTATTGAAGCAGTCATTTCAGATTTAATAAAACCAGGAGCTACTGCATTAACTGTTATATTGTATCTTCCTGTTTCTTTACAAAGAGCTCTTGTGAATCCAGCAATTGCAGCTTTAGAAGCAGCATAATTAGTTTGTCCAAATGCTCCCTGAAAAGCATTAATTGATGATGCATTTATAATTCTTCCATATTTCGCTTCTTTCATATGAGGCAATACTGTTCTTGTAGTTATGTATAAAGAATTAATATTTACATCAATTACTCTATCCCATTCATCCCTTGACATTTTTAAAAATGATCTATCTCTTATAATTCCAGCATTATTGATTAGAATATCAATTTTTCCGTATTCTCTGATTAATTCTTCAACGGCCTTATCTACCGATGATTGATCTGATACATTTACCTTTTGAAAAATTATTTCTCCCCCTTCATCTTTTATTCTATCAGCAGTATTTTGACCCTCATCCATAATGTCCCATAAAGCTACCATAGCTCCTTCATTACAGAATACTTTACATATTCCCTCTCCAATTCCTCTGGCTCCACCAGTTATAATAGCCACTTGACCATTTAATTTACCCATAATTAAAAATTTATATTAATACTTATTATATTCTACTTGTTTCTGCTTCATAATCCTTGCCGTCAATAACAATTTTGGCAATTATATCTCTCATAATTTCAGAAGTTCCACCTCCAATTGTTCCAACTCTACAATCTCTATACATTCTTGCCATTGGATAATCTTCAGTATATCCATTTCCACCAAAAAATTGTAAACATTGAGTAGAGACTTTTTCATGTAATTCTGTGCAAAGTAATTTGCCCATAGAACAGAGTTTTACATCATATATGTTTTTGTCAAATAGATTACAGCAATAATAGCTAAATACTTTTAATGCTTCTATTTCAGATGATAATTGCGCAATTCTATGTCTTAATACTTGGAGTTTATTAATACTTTTCCCAAATGCTTTTCTTTCATTCATGTAACTTAATGATTCAGAAATTGCAAATTCCATTGTAGCAATGCTACTAGGCATGAAACAAAGTCTTTCTAATTGTAAGCCATTCATTAGATAGTAGAATCCTTTTCCTTCTTCACCTACAAGATTTTCTGATGGAACAACTACATTGTCAAAGCTAAGTTCTGCTGTATCAGATGAACGCCACCCAAGTTTGTCAATTTTGGTTTTAGTTATTCCAGGCGAATCTAGATCTATAACTAATAAACTGATTCCTTTTGATCTAGCTGCTGGATCAGTTTTCACAACTGTGACTATAAAATCTCCATAGACTCCATTAGTAATAAATGTTTTTGATCCATTGACAATGTAATTGTCTCCTTTTTTTATAGCATTTGTTTGAATATTTTGAACATCAGATCCAGTATTAGGTTCTGTAATTCCAATACAGCTTATCAAATTACCAGATATTATCCCTGGAAGATATTTGCTTTTCAGTAGATCACTTCCATATTTTAGGATATATGGTCCAGACATGTATTGTACTGCTTGTTGAGTTATTGTAAAGCCTCCTGAATTTAGTCTACCCATTTCTTCATTTAGAACTACTTCAAAGAAGAAATCTAGATTACCTCCACCATATTTCTCTGGATATGATAGGCCAAGAAATCCCATTTTGCCCATTTTTTTCCAAATTTCTTTAGGAATTTTTCCATCCTTTTCCCATTTATTTAAATTTGGTTTAACTTCTCTTTTTAGAAAATCCCTAAGGCTTTTTCTAAACATTTCATGTTCTTCAGAAAAATAATTCATTTTTTTATTTATTTAATTAGTGCCTTTTTTTCTTCTTCTTCTTCTTCTTCTTTGTAGATAATGATATAGTTCCTAAATCAGAATCTCCGTCAAAAGATAAAGTAATTGTAGTATAACGTAAATAGGAAATTTCAATCTCACCAGACTCTCCGGTTATCTTAAGTGAAAAATTACCATCAAAGTCTGATATTGTTTCATTAGTTGTGCCTTTTTCAATAATGCTTGCACCCGGAAGAGGAGCATTTATTTTTTCATCCATAACAGTACCAGATACTACAGTTTGTGCTATAGTAGTTGTTAAAGATAAAAACATAAAAGGAGCAAGAATTTTGAATTTTATTCCCATATCACAGCTTCACTATTTTCATGCCATTGCTTATATTTAGACATAAATTTTTCATCTATTTTAACCCTTTTAATTTTCAGTGTAGGAGTACACAGACCATTTTCGGGTGTCCATGCCTCTTTCATAATAACAATGGTTGAAACCTTTCTAAAACTTACTTGATCTTTATTTACAGATTCTAATTTATTATTAAGCTGCTGTTTTAATGTGTCTTTATCAATAGAATTAGCTCCTTCAGAAGGTACAACAAGAAGAATTGGTGCTGCTATTCCAAATCCAGCCACACACATCTGTTCAAATTCAGTAACATCTCCAAATAGTGCTTCAATTTTCCCAGGCTCAACAAATTCACCTGTAGTTGTTTTAAATGCGTCTTTGACTCTTCCAGTAATGTATAGATTGCCTTCATCATCAATTCTACCTCTATCTCCAGTATACAGCCATCCGTTCTTTATAGTGTTATTTGTGGTCTCTGAATCATTGTAATATCCTTTCATTACATATGGCCCTCTCATTAGTATTTCCCCAGTTTCAGAATCTATCTTAATATCAACTTTCGGTTGTGCTTTACCAACAGAACCAGGCTTGTCAGTAATTTCTCCTGGAAGTTGAGTGCATATTGCACAATTCTCAGTCATTCCATAGCCATTGGTTATCTTCACTCCAAGGCTCCTGTACCATACTCTTTGTGATTCTTGCATTGGCGCAGCTCCAGTTACAATTGCTTTTGCCTTGCTTAATCCTAATTTTTTCTTTAAAACCATTTTAAGTAAAGAAGAAACTATAGGTATACTTAAGAGTTTATTTAACTTTTCTTGAGGGAATTTGGATAATATACCCATTTGAAATTTTGTATATATTCTTGGAACTCCAAAGAAAACGGTTGGTTGAACAGAGCCTAGATTTTGAGCAAATGTTTCTATAGATTCTGTAAAAGAAATGGTTCCTCCATATCTAAAACATGTCCATTCCACTACAATTCTTTCAGCAATATGATTTAATGGTAAATAAGAGAAGAATGAATTTTTTCCATTAAAATCTACTCTCAATGGATTGTGCTCTGGAGTTGTTAAGCATTCTGTATTTTCATTGGTTTGATAATCTAGAACTACTCCCTTTGGCGTACCAGTTGTTCCAGAAGTAAATATGATTGTCCATACATCACTACGGTCTGGGTAAAAATCTTCTTGTTGAGGTTCAAATTTATTAATAAAATCAAACCATTGATGACCCACAGAAATTTCTGAGCAATCCTTATAGTGTGGAAATGCAATTAACGGCATATCATCTGGAATTCCGTTTTTAATTTCATCCCATGCATTAACTTTACCCATAAAAAGGGCACTTACATCTCCAAAATGTAAGAGACTTTTTAGTTCTTTGGAATTTAATGTTGGAAAGAAAGGAACAGACACATATCCTGCCATATATATGGCTAAATCAGCAATAATCCATTCTCTACAATTTTTAGACATTAACCCAATATGACTTTTAGGAGGTAGTCCAAGAGTTTTTAATCCAGTAGCTAATTTTCTGGCCATTTGACCAGTTTCTCCCCAAGTATATTCTTCCCATTTATCACCAAATGGTTGCCTTAAAAAAGGTTTGTCTTTTAATTTTCTTTCCCATTCATAGAAGTTGAATTTGAATTTATTATTGCTTTCCATTATTAGTTTTTTACTGTAGTTTTTATAATTTAGGTGTGTTCAACACCTTTTTCTATAGAAAATGAATATAGAATGTAACTTTTTTTATTTAAAACTACAAAAATATATGTATCTCGTAGTCAATAAATAGATTTTCAAATTTCTACTTCTATAGATTTTTTATGTATGATTTAGAATCTCAGATTTGGCTTTGTGCCTCATTAATTCTTTAAATTCTCGACTTGAAAAGTCCAAGAATTTCATTATATTAAATAAATTACTAACAAATGAAAAATATTATAAATAATCTATTAAAATAAATTTTTATTTAATGAAAGGTAAAAAGTCAAATATTGATGTTTTAAGTTCAAATTTTATTGAAAATGAGATTTCTATGAAGAAATTATTGAAAGAACTTAATTCCTATTTTAAATTGTCAAAGTTAGAAGGCAATAAAGATAAAATTAAAAGAGCTAGAAGAAGAAAGAAACTCCTTGCTAGAGAAAAAATAGACTTATTACTTGATAAAAATAAACCTCATATAGAATTGATGTCACTTGCTGGCTTAAAACATGAAAACGGATTTGGAGCAGGTGGAACTACAGTAGTTGTTTTGGGTTATGTTTCTAATGTTCTTTGTTTAATTAACGCAAATGTCGCAACAAGAAAGGCAGGTGCAATTGATTATGCTACAAGCTTAAAAAATCTAAGATTATCACAAATTGCTAATGAAAATAAATTATTAACTATAAATCTAGTCGAAAGTGGTGGAGCTAATTTGCCAGATCAGGATAGGGTTTTTAATAATTACGGAAAGTTTTTTATGGAGATGTCTAGAAGATCTAAGGAAGGAATCCCAACAATTTCTGTAGTATTTGGTAATGCAACGGCAGGTGGCGCATATGTTCCTGGAATGTCTGATTATTCAATTCTCCAGAAGAATGCAGCTAAAGTCTTTTTGGCAGGACCACCATTAGTAAAGATGGCAACTAATGAAGATGCTAATGAAGAGGAATTAGGAGGAGCTCAAATGCATAGTAGTATTTCTGGCGTTTCAGATTTTTTAGCTAATGACGAAAAACATGCTATAGAAATAGCAAAAAATTTAATCAAAAAAATTAAGCAACCTGAGGCTAACAACTATGAGAGCGATGCATCTTCCCCAAAATTTGATAAAAATGAGATTTTAGGGATTATTCCTTCTAACTTGAAAAAAGCTTTTGATATTAGAGAACTTGTCAAAAGATTTGTTGATAGTTCTGAATTTATTGAATTCAAAGAAAATTATGGTAGAACAATGTTTTGCTGTTGGACAAAAATTAATGGTTATCCTATTGGAATTATTGCTAATAATGGAGTAATTTTTATTGAGTCAGCAAGAAAGGCTACCCATTTTATACAATTAGCTAATAAATCTAATACTCCTTTACTATTTATTCATAATACTACAGGCTTTATGGTAGGAAAGAGATATGAACAAAATGGAATGATTAATAGTGGATCTCAATTAATTCATGCTGTTGCTGGAAGTACAGTTCCACACATTAGTCTACAGGTTGGTAATTCATATGGTGCTGGAAACTATGCAATGTGTGGTAGATCTTTTGACCCTAGGTTCCTTTTTTCATATCCAAATGTAAAATCTGGTGTCATGGGAGCAGATCAGTTGTCTGGTGTTATGGAAATTATTAAAAGAAATTCAGCATCATCATTAAATAAAGCTATTGATGAAGAAAAACTTAAAATAGAAAAGGAAAAGTTGGCTGAACAGGCTGATAAAAAGGCAAGTGTTTGGCATACTACTTCTGAGGTCTGGGACGATGGAGTTATTGATCCAACAGACACCAGAAAATATTTGTCTTTAGCATTAGCAGCTGTTTACAACAATGAAATAAAGGGGTCTAGTTCTTTTGGAGTATTTAGAATGTAAAATTTGCTTATGAATTTTTATAACAAAAAGGATGTTCAAAATATAAAATCATACAGATTTGATTTTATTGAAATAAGTGAAAACAATCACGTTTTTACAATCACTTTGAATCGCCCAGAAAAGAAAAATGCATTACATCCACAAATGACTAATGAAATAGCTTTTGCTATGCATTATGCACATTTTAATAATTCTGTTTGGATAGTTGTCTTTAAGGCAAATGGTGATACATTTTGTGCAGGTGCAGATCTTAATGCTATGATGGGGAAAGTTGATCCTCATAATTCGACAATACCAGTCCCTGAAAAAGAAATTTTAATGGGTGATCTTTTTAATGCTATAAGTAAACCTACAATAAGTGTTGTAGAAAAAAATGTTTACGCAGGCGGGTTTTTAATATTAGCTGGGTGTCTGTATGTTATTGCAGATAAAAATTTAAGATTCAGTCTGCCAGAAGTTAAAAGGGGGCTTTTCCCAATGCAGGTAATGGCTAGTCTAATTCAAGTAATACAACCGAGAAAAGTTTTAGATTGGTGTGTTAGAGGATATAGTATTTCTTCAATGCAAGCAAAAGAATATGGCCTTGTAACACATCTTTCAACTCAGGATAATATTGATATTGAGCTATCTAATTTAATTAAAGAAATATTAGATAATTCACCTACAGCAATTAGGCTAGGAATAGAAGCATACAATTATATTACTAATAAACCTGATCAGCATCAATATTTATTAGAAATGTTGAATAAAGCAATAAAATCTAATGATGCTAAAGAAGGAATTAGTGCATTTAAAGAAAAAAGAAAACCAAATTGGAAAGGCAGGTAATTATAGTTAAATTTACTATGCGTGCATAGTAAATTTAACTATATTTGTTGTCTAAAAAAAATAATTATGATAAATAAGCAAGTCCTTTTTACTAAAAGACCAATTGGTACACCTGATGAATCAATTTGGAAGCATGTTGAATCTAAAGTAAGAGATTTACAAGACAATGAATTCCTAATTAAAAATCACTACATATCTTTAGATCCAGCCATGAGGGGATGGATGAATGATGCACGATCATATATTGAACCTGTTCAATTAGGAGAAGTAATGAGAGCAGGTACAGTTGGTGAGGTAGTTAAATCAAACAATGAAGATTTTAAGGTTGGTCAATTTGTTTCAGGATGGGGAGGTGCTCAAGAATATTGTATAAGTTCAGGTGATAATTATAATAAAATTTATCCTGCTGATATTCCATTACCTACATTTCTTGGATATTTAGGAATGCCTGGAATGACTGCGTATTTTGGAATTTTACAGGAGGGTAAAATTAAAGAAGGTGACATAGTCTTGGTTTCAGCTGCAGCTGGGGCCGTAGGTAGTTTGGTAGGTCAAATTGCCAAAATAAAAGGATGTAGGGTTATTGGAATAGCTGGAGGAAAAGAAAAGTGTGACTTTCTTGTTGATGAATTAGGATTTGATGATGCAATAGACTACAAAAATGAAGAAATCTACACTTCATTAAAAGAAAAATGCCCTAATGGAATTGATGTATATTTTGATAATGTTGGAGGAGAAATTTTAGATGCTGTTTTAACTAGAATTAACAAAAATGCTAGGATAGTAATATGTGGAGCTATATCCCAGTATAACAACAAAACTAAAGTAGTGGGGCCGTCAAATTATATGTCATTATTAGTTAATAGAGCTAGTATGAAAGGTATGGTAGTTTTTGATTATAAGGATAATTATATGAAAGCTCTTACTGATATAGCAACTTGGTTTAAAGAAGGAAAGTTAAAAAATAATGACACAATTATTGAAGGAATTGAAAACTTTCACGAGGCATTTCTTAAACTATTTTCAGGTGATAAATTAGGGAAGCTTGTATTAAAAATTGTATAATAGTTACAAATGAAAAATAAAATTTCTTTATTTGATGGTTTGTCAATACCGGTAATTGCTGCTCCATTATTTTTAATTTCTGGACCTAGACTTGTTATAGAATGTTGTAAGAATGGAATTGTAGGTACATTTCCTGCTCTTAATCAAAGAACTAGTGAAGGTTTTGAGGAGTGGCTAATTCAAATAAAATCTGAACTTGATGAATTCGAAAAGGAGACAGGGAAAAAACCTGCACCTTTTGGAGTCAATTTAATTGTTCATAATACAAATCCAAGAGTTAGGGCTGATTTGAAAATATGCATAAAACATAAGGTTCCTATAGTTATAACATCTCTAGGGGCAGTTTCAAGATTAGTTGATGCAGTCCATAGTTATGGAGGACTAGTATTTCATGATATTGTAAAAAAGAGACATGCTGAAAAAGCAACTGAAGCTGGGGTTGATGGATTAATCTTAGTTGCTGCGGGTGCTGGAGGCCATGCTGGGACAATTAATCCAATGGCATTAATTTCTGAAATAAAAAGTTTTTTTAATAAAACAGTTATCCTTTCTGGATGTATAAGTAATGGCAGGGATGTAGCTTCAGCATTGCAAATGGGAGCAGATTTAGCATATATGGGAACTAGATTTATTAATACAAAAGAAAGTAGAGCCCCAGAGGATTATAAACAAATGATTATAGATTCTAGTGCAACTGATATTGTATATACAGCTGCAGTTTCTGGTGTCCCTGCTAGTTTTTTAAGACCTAGCCTAGAATCTATGGGAATAACTGAAGAAATGTGGGGAAGAAAAGCTAAAATGGATTTTGGAAAGGAACTTGATGCTGCACAAGCTGAAGCAAAAGCATGGAGCACCATTTGGTCTGCAGGTCAAGGAGTTACAAGTATTTCTGATGATCTTCCTGTTCAAGAATTAGTTGATAAAATTACCAATGAATTTAAGGAATCCATAAAAGAGCAATCGAAACTTTTAGACAAGTATTAATTTATCGGAATTAGTTCAGTAGAAACATCAAATATTGATGGTAGGAAATAATATACAATAAGAGTAATTATAATTATTGATATTATATTCATCCAAATTCCTTTTTTAAACATATCTTCTATTTTTAATAGTCCTGAACCAAAGACTACGGCATTTGGAGCAGTTGCAGTAGGCAACATAAACGCACATGATGCTGCTAGGGTTGCACTAATTAATAAAAAATATGGATGAACATTAATTGCAAGAGCAATTGTTACCAATACTGGGAGTAGCATTGCTGTTGTAGCCATATTGGATGTCAGTTCAGTAAGTAAATTAATAGTTGTAACAATTGTAAGAATTACAAGTATTAATGGGATACCATCAAGGTTTATAAGTAGATCAGCAATCCAAAGTGAAAGCCCACTTTTTGTAAATGCACTTGCTATAGCCATACCACCACCAAATAATAGTAATATGCCCCAAGGTAATTTAACAGTATCTTTCCATACCAGTAAAGTTTTATCAACTGAATTTTTTTTGGTTGGAATAATGAATAAAATTACAGCAAATGAAATAGCGATTATGGTATCATCAATTGTTGGTATAATTCTTTCAAGATAACCTCTTAAAATCCATGCAACTGCTGTTAGAACAAATACAATTAAAACTCTAGATTCTTCATATGAAAATTTACCCAATAGCTTAATTTGTTTTAATATTTCTTTTCTTCCTTCTGAGAATTCTTCATTAGAAAATTTGTAAGCAACTTTAGTTAGATATAACCAACAAATAATTAGTAGGGTAGCGCTTATTGGAATACCAAATTTCATCCAGTCAAACATACTAATTTTTATTCCATAGCTTTGTTCAACAACTCCGGCAAAAATCATATTTGGAGGTGTTCCAATTAATGTAGCCATACCACCAATAGATGCACTATAAGCTATTGCTATCATAAGAGATTTACCAAAAACTACATTTTCATTTTCTATTGTATTTGGATCATCTTTTAGTTGTGCGATAATTGCTAATCCTACTGGAAGAATCATAATTGAAGTTGCTGTGTTTGAAATCCACATTGATAAAAATGCAGTAGCAATCATAAATCCTAAAATAACTTTTGATTTTTTTGACCCTGTTAATCTAATAATATTTAAAGCTAATCTTTTGTGTAAATTCCATTTTTCAATTGCTAGAGCAATAATAAATCCACCAACAAATAAGAAAACTAACTTGTGCCCATAAGAGGCAGTTGTCGATTGGAGATCTAAACCTCCAGAAAGCGGAAAAAGAACAATTGGAAGTAAGGCAGTTACAGCTATTGGCACACATTCAGTAACCCACCATATAGCCATCCACATAGTGGATGCTAATATACATTTGGCCTCATAGTTTAGTCCCTCAGGATTAAAAAAGAATAATATTAAAGTAAATACTATTGGACCTAGAAATAAACCAACAATTTTTTTTGAAAAATTCATAATTAATTAAAAATTAGTGATATTTGACCAATATTTTAGATTAAATAAAGTAAAATTATAATATAAATAAATTAACAAATGAAAAAAAGTCTAATAACAATTATTATTATATGTTTTTCAGTTATTATAAATGCACAGGAAAAGCAAATAAATAATTCAAGTTATGATTTAGGAGATGGAATATCATTTTCTTTTAATGAAGGTAATTATCTTTTTAATATTTATGGTTTTATAAGACCAGCATATATTTACAATGATATTTTATCTTATGAACAAGAAGGGACATATAAGGAAATATCAAGACAGTTCAAGGCTAAAAATTCAAATTTATTTATCGAGGGTAGAGCTTTTAAGGAAAAGGTCAGTTTTACAATTCAAATGAATTATAGTAGCTCACAGCCATTAGTTGAAGCTTTTATTGGTTATCATATAGATAATTCAACCGCAATTTATTTTGGAAAAAGACAAGTCTTCCACAATAATTTGGAGATGACTCACAATGAAGACACATTGCGTTTTACTGACACGAGTCTTCTTGGTCAAAACTATACTCAAAGTAGTGAAGAAGTTGGAATATTTGTTGAGAGTAGCTTTGGAGAAAAGTTTGTAGTAGAACCAAAACTAGCCGTTACTTCAGGTGATAGAAGAAATTCATTTGGAGAGGATTCTGGAGATTTTGATCTTGGAGGTTTCAAATTAGGATCTAGGCTTAACCTGTACCCATTAGGACCCTTTAGTGATGGAAATGAAAATACTGCAGTTGATTTAATTGGTGAGGAAAAGCTAAAAATACAATTAGGGGGTGCATATTCTAAAACCTTTGGAGTTAGTAGCTCTATGGGAGAAGATCATCCTGGATTATATGATAGTAGTGGAAATCACAATTTTCCTGATTATTCACAATTATTTTTTGATTTACTATTAAAGTACAAAGGTTTTTCATTTTTGTTTGAATATGCTGATTCATATACAAGTAACCCAAATCTGGTATATACAGATGAAAATGCATTTAATATTCTTATTCCACAACATATTAGTGAACACCTCATTTTAGGAGATAGTTACAATATTCATTTAGGTTATATAATTGAAAATGGACTAGGAGTAGATTTTAGATATGAAATGGCTAACCCAGAATTTGACATGAATACGGAGTCACTATTACAATCATTTGATAGTTACGGATTTGGTATTTCTAAATACCTGGATGGAAATAATTTAAAAATGCAATTAGGGGCTTATAAAGCAGATTTTGATTCAGGAAATGAAATAACTTATGGAGAATTTTTAGTACAAATTGCATTTTAAATATTAATTATTATTAGTTTCGTCATTATTAAATAGTAAAATTATGAGAAATTTATACATTCTATTATTATTATCTATTGCTTCCTTGAGTTATAGTCAGGATAGTAATTCTCTATTAGATCATTATGAGAAATATTATGAGCAAATGAAATCTCAAGGAGATATTCAAGGAGTAATAAACGGTTTAACTCATTTAAACGTATTAGACCCAAGTCAAGCTAGGGCTGATACACTTGCAGTATTATATATGAATGAAGGAAGACATGTTCAAGCTTTAAATACAATTGGTATTGAAAGTAATAAAAGCGATTCTGATATGGCAGTTGAAGTAAAAGCAATTTCACTTCAATTTTTAAATCAGCTTGATAGATCTATTGTTCATTATGAGGAATTGTTTAGAAGAAAACCTAATCCACTAGTTGCATATGAATTAGCTGATATAAAAATTCAATTAGATGATCTAATGGGAGCTACAAAAAATATAACTTTTGGAATAGCAAATTCAAATAATGATGTTATGAGAACATATTATGAGTCTCAAGGTCAATATCAGGTTCCTATGAAAGCAGCTTTTTTATATTTAAAAGGTTTGGTAAAATTTAAGGAAAATAAGGAAGAAAATATAGATGCAGCAATTGCTATAATGGATCAGGCATTAGAAATAGCACCAAATTTTAATTTGGCAATACTTAGTAAGGATGCATTGAATGCTCAAAAGAAGAAAGATTAATCTTCAATTTTTTGATTTGATCTTTCAATTAACTTATTTATCTGATATATAAAATTCAAATTTGCAGATAATACATCGTTTATTCTGTTTTTCTTTAGTTTTTCATCAATAATATTTGATGCAAAGTGGCTTTCAAGTATTAGAAATTTTGTTTCTAATACAGAAATTCTAGCTATAATTCCAGGTTTATTAATTGATTTTGGCGTGCTTTTTTTTAAACTATCAAAGAATCTACTAATATATTCTTTATTATCCTTAAAGAATGAGAATTCATTCTTTTCCAATGAACTAATTACTTCTTTTAATTCTTGATATTCAATCCAATTATTTAAAACATTTATAGTAGTTAAACTTATATTATCTATTCTAACGGTATTAATTGAATCGGAATAATAAGCTATTTTTTCATAATTCTCTTCAGAAGAACTTTTGTTTTGTTGTTCATTACAACCTAGAAGGATAGTATAAATTATAACTAGACTTAGTAAACGAAATTTAAGTATCATTTTCATTTTCTATTAGTGGTTGATAAAATTAGACCTTTTTTGGTTTAGAAAAATAATATGTAATTAATATTAGTGCAAATACAATTGGCTCCCAAGTTAGAACATATAATGGCCACTGAGTAGTTAGAATTAGAGGATTATCCACCGCAGGTGCCTCAGCTAAATACATATAATTTGAACCAATATAAAAGTTTAATGGCATTATTATAGCTAGCAATACATTTACGGCAATAAATGCTCTTAACCATGAATATGTTCTTAGTTCCATATTCAAATGATTCCTTAAATAAATAGGGAAGGCTATAATAATTGCATGTTTTATAAAAAATTGTAAGTAGAAAAAGTTAATGCTTCCATAGTAATTATCAATTAGAGGAGTTAGTATAGACATCGCTCCACCTATAATTCCGAAATAAAAAAGAAACTCAAATAAAAATTGTCTTTTATTTTCCGGTATAAACATAATTACGCAACAGATCAATGCAGAAATTCCACAAAGATGTATTGGAATTTGTTTGTCTAATGTCCAGGTTCCATTAATTAAATGAATAGTATGATTAGCAATAGTGAGAAATATCATTATGAAAGCAAGAATTTTGGCATATTTAATTTTATCACTTTCATTACTAATTTTACCCATATATAAAACCAAAAAGATAAAGGCAAGACTACATCCTAAGGTAATCATCCATTCAATGCTTAGTGGCTCTATTGCATAATCCATAAATATTATTTTTGAAATTTTTTAAAGTTAATAATAAATAATCAAAAAACCCCCTTGAAGGGGGGTTGTGGTACCTCCAGGAATCGAACCAGGGACACACGGATTTTCAGTCCGTTGCTCTACCAACTGAGCTAAGGTACCATAAAATGAGTGTCAAATATAGATGCATTTTTATTATTGAGCAAAATAATTATTATAAAAATCCTTTTGTAAATTTGATGCTCAAGTTATAATATGAATTTAATTATTGATATAGGAAACACTAATGCTAAAATTGCAGTTTTTGATCATGATAATATTGTTGAAGCTGATACTATCAAAACTTCAAATATCATAGAAGGTATAAACAAATTTACTCAGAAATATAAGGCTGTCAATAGAGCTATTATATCAAATGTCTCTATTAGTGATAATCATGAAATAAAGGAACATTTAAGTTTACAATCTGTTTGTTTTCTATCTGAAAACTTAAAATTGCCTTTTAAGAATCTATATAAGAGTAAGGAAACACTTGGTTCTGATAGAATAGCTCTTGCAAGTGCTGTAATAAAACACTATCCTAATTCAAATGTATTAGTTATTGATGCTGGAACTTGTATTACTATGGATTTTATTGACAAAAATGGCAATTATCACGGCGGCTCTATATCTCCTGGTATTGATATGAGATATAATTCATTAAGTAACAATACTTCTAATTTACCTGAATTAGAAAAAAAATACCCATCAGATATTATTGGCTCCTCAACAGAAGAATCAATTCATTCAGGTATAGTAAATGGAGTTATATTTGAAATTAGAGAATCTATATCAGAATATCAGGGAAATTATAAGGACATTAAAGTTATTTTGACTGGAGGTGATTCAGTTTTCTTGTCTAAACCATTAAAAATTAGCATCTTTGCGAATCAAAATTTTTTACTAGAAGGCCTAAATTTTATTTTGAATTTAAATATTAACAGTTGATAAAACGAATTTTTCTCATAATCATATTTTTTATATGCTATAATTTTCAAGGACAAGAAGGAACTTCTTCTCCCTATTCATTTTATGGTATTGGTAGTCTTAAGTTTAAGGGTACAACTGAAAACAGAGCTATGGGAGGACTAAGCATATATACTGACAGTATTCACATGAACTTTAGAAATCCAGCTTCATATGTTAGTAATAATTTATTTTCCTTTAATAATGAAGCCAGATTGGTCAAATTTACTGTTGGTGTTGGCCATACAATGACAGAATTAGAAACTTCTGATGCTTCTGATAATTCAAATACTACAACATTTGATTATTTAGGATTGAATGTGCCAATGGGCAAATTTGGTATGGGATTTGGTGTAATTCCTCATTCTTCAGTTGGCTATAATTTAGAGTCTAGAAATAATATTGATTCATTAGAGTATAAATACTCAGGAAATGGTGGAGTAAATAAAGTATTTTTAGGATTTGGATATCTCATTTCTGAAAATCTAAGTATTGGTATTGATGCCCATTATAATTTCGGAAATATTCAGAATAATGCAATAGAATTTCTTTATGATGACGAACAGCTTCCATTGGATTATCAAGCGAGAGAAATAAATAGATCAGATTTAAGTGGTATCAACTATAACTTGGGGATTTCATACAAACCAATGATTAACGAAAAGACCCAATTAGTTACCTCCTTTACTTATTCACCTAGTTATAATTTAACTTCTAAAAATAAGAGAACCTTTGCCTCTGTTATTATAAGTGAAAACACTGGTATTGAGTATCCAATTAATGAAATTGAGGTTGATTTATTATCACTAGGACTTGAAGAAACTGACCTAAAAATGCCTTCTAAGATGTCCATTGGAGTAGGAATAGGCTCTGTTAGAAGCTGGTTTGTTGGTACAGAGTATAATATTATAAAAAGTAGTGTTTTTTCTTCTGATCTTTTAGATATTCAAAACACTTATTTTGAGGACTCTTCTATTTTATCTATAGGAGGCTTTTATATACCTGATTATAATTCTTTTAATAAGCTATTACAAAGAATAGTTTATAGATCGGGTATATACTTTGAAAAAACAGGATTAAACATTAATAATCAGTCAATTAAAGAGTTTGGCATATCTTTTGGATTAGGTATTCCAGTTAGTAGCCTTTTTTCAAACATAAATACTGTAATTGAAATTGGTAAGCGAGGAACTACAGATCAAAATTTAGTTAAAGAAAATTTTATTAATTTTCAATTGAGCTTATCTTTAAATGATAGATGGTTTATAAAAAGAAAATACAATTAATTATGAGACTATACAGAATAATAATAGTATTGAGTTTTTTATTTGTGTCACTAAATGTTAGTTCACAAGTTAATGAAGATGATATTAATTCATTATCCATTTTTAGTGAATATGTAAAGGCAAAAAATTATGATGCTGCTTATCAGCCTTGGATGGAACTTAGGGAAAGAAATCCAAAATTCAATAGCGCAATATTTGTCTATGGAGAAAGGATTCTAAAACACATGATTAAGAATTCTTCTGGAGATCAAAAAGTTGATTATATAAATGATTTGCTGAAGCTATGGGATGAAAAAAGAAACAATTTTCCTAATAAAACTCCACTTGGAGATGTAATGGCAAAATCTGCACAGCTTCTATACGATTATATGGGTGAGTTAAATATGTCTAAATCTGAGGTATATAATAAGTTTGATAATGCATTTATTACTGATTCAAAAACATTTAACAACCCAAAAAATTTATACACATACTTTAAATTGACTGTTATGCTTTATGATGGGCAGCTAAAATCTGCTGAAGAACTCTTTACTAAATATGATGAAATTTCTGAGAAGGTAGAAAGAGAAATTAAGAATTATACTAATAAGGTTAACAAGTTTGTATCTGAAGATATGTCAGAATCTGAAGTTGAGTTATCTAAAAAAAATGCAAGTAAAGTTAGATCATATAACAGTTTTTTAAAGGCATATGATCAAATTGCTAAAGGAATGGAAATTGATCTTGGAGATAGAGCAAATTGTGTCAATTTGATCCCATTATATGAGAAAAGCTATGAAGAGAAGAAAAATGATGGAATTTGGTTAGGAAGAGCTTTAACTAGATTAAGTAAAAAGGACTGTATGGATTCTGAGCTATATGTTAAAATTCTTGAGCAAAAAAATATTCTAGATCCAAATGCAGATGTATATTATTATTTAGGAATTATTAAAGATAAAGAGGGTAAGTCAGCTGAGGCTCTTGAGTATTACAATCAAGCAATTGATTTAGAGAATGACGGCTATGAAAAAGCAAAGATTTTATTTAGGATTGCAACGAAATATAAGAAGGATGGTTTGTTTTCTAGAGCTAGATCATATTATGTCAAAGCACTTAGGTTTAACCCATCTATGGGAAAATGTTATTTAGCTATTGCTGATATGTATTCTAAGAGTGCAAAAAATTGTGGATCTGACAACTTTACGCAAAGAGCTGTTTATTGGTTGGCTTCAAAAGAAGCACTTAAGGCAGGAAGGGTTGATAGTAAACTAAAAAAAGCAGCTAATCAGAGTTCAAGAAATTATTTAGCAAAAGCTCCACAAAAAAGTGAAATATTTTCTTCAGGAAGAGAAGGTGAAATAATTAGAGTAAGATGTTGGATAGGAAGACCTGTGAGAGTACCTAAGCTATAGATTTGAAAACAATTAGTTTTATTATATCTTTTTTTCTATTGATTTCATGTGGTAATGATCTAGAAAATGTTATAGATGTTGGTTCAGAAAAATCGTCTATATCATCTGCTGTTAATATAAATACAGTTTACACTGATTCAGGACTTGTTAGTTCAATATTGAAAAGTCCAAAAATGTTCAATTTTACTAATATGGATTTTCCATACTTTGAATTTCCTAACAAGGTTGAAATTACTGTATTTGATAAAAATAATAATAAGAGTATAATCACGGCAGATTATGCAATCTCATATTCTAATACCGATTTGATTGATTTAAGAAAAAATGTTGTTATCACAACTCATCTTAATGATACGCTAATTACTGATCAAATGTATTATAATAGAATAGAAGAGTGGTTGTTTACAAATTACCCCTTTCGATTTATTTCAGCTGATAAGGATATATATGGATCAGGATTTGATTCTGATAAAAGCTTTGAAAAAATCACTTTTTTAGATGTAAGCGGTTATGTAACTTTAGAAGAATAAATGATATTAAATATTTATGGATAAAGATTTTAAAAAATATTTAGATTTTCATAGAACTAAAGGTGGAACAGGAAAAATATTTAACTTTAATCTTATTGAGTATAAAGAAGGTTTTCTAAAGTTAGGAGCAGAATTCACTGAAACAACTCTTAATCCAAATAGAACTGTTCAAGGAGGTATGATGACTTCTTTATTAGATGATGTTACAAGTTTACTTGTGATTTATGAATCTAAAGGAGGTTTATATCCTAATTCTACAAATCTTCACAGCCTTCATCACAGGCCATTATTTGAAGGAAAAGTAATTGCTACAGCTAGCATTATTAAAAAGGGAAAAAATATAGCAACCTTAAAAGGGGAATTATTTAATGCAGATGGAAAACTAGCGGCAACCCTTATGCATACAGTTGTACTGACAAAAGCTGATTTTCAATCAGATATACCTAATTAATTATTAAATTTATAAGATGTATAATCTACTGGCAGCATTTAATAGAGTATTGTTATGAAATTATTAGGTTTTTTTAAGTATGCTTATCTAGGTTTTTTTGTATTATTTTTTATAGAATTTCTTTTAAATTTTAAAAGTGATTTTAATAAGTCAATAGTTTTCTTACTCCTTTCAATCTTATCAGTTGTAGTATATTGGTTTAGAAATAAATATCAAAAGAGATTTAAAGATAGAGGTAAATTATAATTTCTTATGTCTGAGATACCGATCATAATTATTTCCCTTATTTTTTCTGCTTTTTTTTCTGGCATGGAAATAGCCTATATCTCCAGTAATAAGATTTCTATTGAAATTGAAAAAAAGAAAACAGGGTTTATTTCTTCAATAATTAAGATTCTAACAAAAAAACCTTCAAAATTTATTACCACTATGCTTATAGGCAATAACATTGCATTGGTAATATATGGATTTACAATGGGCGCATTATTAACTAGAGAATTTGATCTAAATCTAATTAATCAAACACTTGTTTCAACATTTATTATTCTTATTACTGCTGAATTTCTTCCAAAAGTATTTTTTCAGATTTATTCATTGAAGTTTTTTAAAATCTTTATACTACCTGCTTATTTTTTCTATATAGTTTTTTATTTCGTTTCTGATTTTGTTATATGGATTTCTGATATTTTTCTAAAAATATTTTTCAAATCAAAGGCTGATAACAAACAAATGCTCTTTTCAAAAGATGAATTAGGACATTATATTAATGAACAAATGGATGCAGTTGAAAAGGATCAAGAGATTGACAGTGAAGTTCAAATTTTTCAAAATGCATTGGACTTTTCAGAGTTAAAATCAAGGGATGTAATGATTCCTAGAATTGAATTAGTAGCAGTTGAAATACATGATTACATTTCTAGCTTAAAATCCCTATTTATTTCCTCTGGTTATTCTAGAATATTGATTTACAAAAGCACAATTGATGATGTTTTAGGGTATGCACATTCATCCGATTTATTTAATAAGCCAAAAACGATCAAATCAATATTAATGCCAGTTGAATTTATTCCTGAGGCAATGCTTATTAAGGATGTATTAAATTTATTAACTGCCAAACGAAGAACTATAGCAATAGTTTTAGATGAATATGGGGGTACATCAGGAATGATAACTATTGAAGATATTGTTGAAGAACTTTTTGGAGAAATTGATGATGAATTTGACAATAATGAATTAATTGAGAGAAAGGTATCTGATAATGAATATGAGTTTTCTGCTAGAATTGAGGTAGATTATCTTAACGAGAATTATAAATTACACTTGCCAGTAAGTGAGGAATATGAAACCTTAGGCGGATTAATTGTAAACAGTACTGAGGAAATTCCTACAATAAAACAGGAAATTAGAGTAGGTAATTTTTTGTTTAAGATTCTAGATGTTTCTAATACTAGAATAAATTTAGTTTCTCTAAAGATAGATGCCTAAGTTTTCATAATTAACAATAAAATACTACTTTTGGCCACTATATTTAAAATTAATTTTAAATGGCAATTTTAAATCAAATACGACAAAGATCATTGTTTCTAATATTAGTTATTGCAATGGCATTATTCTCTTTTGTATTAGCGGATGTAATAAGAAATTCTAGTGGATCTTCTCTACCAGATCAAAATGTTATTGCAACAATTAATGGTATTGAAATGGAAAGAGAAGATTTTATGAAAAAAGTCGAAAATTTAGAACGCCAAAATAAAGGTTCAGGAACAAATGTTCAATCTATGAATACAATTTGGGATATTGAATTGAGAAAATCCGTATTAGCCTCTGAATTTGATAAACTAGGAATTACTGTTGAAAGAGATTTAATGAGAGACTTATTAAAAAACAATTTATTGTCATTTGATGAATTTAAAGACTCTCAGGGTGAATTTGATCAAAGAAAATTAAATGAGTTTATATCTAACTTAAAAGAAATATCTCCTGAGACAATGGATTTACAGGGAGCTCAAGTTAATTATGAATCTTGGAACAATTATGAATCAAATATTGCATCTTCTGGACTTGAAAAGATATATTTTTATTTGATAAGATCAGCAATCAATTCTACTGTTTTTGAAGGAAAAACCAAATACAATTATGAGAATGACAATGTTGATTTAAAATATATAAAAATTCCATTTTCAACTATACCTGACTCATTAGTAAAGGTCACAAAATCTGATGTAAAAAAATACATGAAGAAAAATGAGAATGATTATGAGGTTAAGGCTTCTAGAAATTTAATATATGTGAAGTTTCAAGAAAACCCATCTAAATATGATGAAAAGCAAATTGAGAATCAACTCACAGAATTATTAAATGATCGTGAAGAATTTGATTTTGAATCTAAAACAAATAAAAAAATATTAGGATTTAAAAATACTAGAGATAATGAAGAATTTTTAAATCTAAATTCTGCTATTAAACTATATGATTCCTATGTCTTTGAGAATTCTTTCTCAAAAGAAATGGCCCCTATAATTTATTCTTTAAATAAGGGTGAAGTATATGGCCCATACAAAGAACGAGAATTTATAAAGATTACAAAATTAGTAGACACTAAAAGAATCCCTGATTCTGTTAAGGTTAGACATATATTAATCCCCTATAGTGGGTCTTTAAGAAGTGATCCTAATGAAACCACAACAGAGGAGCAGGCTAAGAAAAGAGCAGATAGTATATATAGAATTGTTCTAAGAAGACCTAGCAAATTTAAAAGCCTATTATCATTGTCTTCTGATGTAGCTAGTAATGAAAATGATGGTGAAATTGAATTTTCATATATAGATGGATTTGCTCCTGAGTTTAGAGATTTTTCTTTTGAAAACAGAGTTGGTAAAATATCAGTTGTTGAAACTGATTTTGGGTTTCATATTATTGAAATCTTGTCTCAATCTAAAAGAAAAAAAGCTGTTAAAGTTGCAAATTTAGGTCTTAAAGTTGAAGCCTCTGAACGAACTATAGACAGCATCTTTAATATTACTTCAAAATTTGAAATAGCAACTGAAAAATCTAATTTTAGAGATGTAGCAAGCGAATTTAACTATAAGGTTAATCCTGTTAATAACATTAGGGAACTAAACGAAAATATTCCTGGTGTAGGTTCTCAAAGAGCAATAGTAAGATGGGCTTATAATCCTGATACAAATCTTGATGATATAAGACGATTTAATTTGCAAAATGGGGGCTACTTAGTTGCAATGCTAACTTCAATTAATCCTGAAGGATTAATGTCAATTGATAAAGCATCTATTACAGCTATTCCTAAAATTAGAAATGAAAAGAAGGCAAAAATGATTATGGATAAGATAAAAGGTAGATCTCTTGATGATATCTCATCCAGTCAGAGCCAAACAATTCAAACTGCCCTAGCAGTTAATATGAAAAACCCTGTTCTTTCAGGTACTGGTAATGAACCAAATGTTGTTGGACATGCTTTTGGAATAGGTGAAGGAGTAACATCGAAGGGTGTTATTGGAAATAACGGAGTTTTCTATGTAAAAGTTGATAGGATAAAGTATGCTAATGTAATGAGCAATTATCAAAATTATATGAATCTTTTAAATTCAATAACTCTAGGTTCATATAATTCTAAGGTTTATGAAGCTCTTTTAGAATCTGCTGAAATTGAAGATAATAGGCACTTGTTTTACTAACTTAGTATACAAGATCTTTATAAGGAATAATTTCATCATATCCTCTATTGCTAAAATAACTCATACTTGATTTATTTCCTGTTACAAGCATGAAGTCTCCACCCCAAGCACCAAGACTTTTAATAACACCTGACTTGTAATCACTAAATAGTCTCTTTTTTATTGGCTCTATATTTATGGTCTTTGATATAATTTCTTCATGTGCTACAATTAATTTTTCAAATTCATTTAATGTATTTGATTTCATTATAGATAAATTTATTGAGTTGATTTTCTGTATAATATTATTTATATCGTTAGACATGGATCTGTAATTTTCTATTGCTTCTGATGTGTCTTGTTTATGACCTAGATAGATAAAAAATAAATTTTCTTTAAATGATGGATTAAAATCAACATCTTTTATTATTCTACCATTTTTATTCTTTACATATGTTATAGGATTAATTTTATTACAACATGCAATATCGTATCCACTACCCTTAAATGTTAAATCGAGTAAATCGTAAGGATCAATTTTTGCCCACAGTGATAAATTATTAATTAAAGTAGAAGAAGATCCTAATCCCCAATTTTTTGAAAATTCTAATCTAGTAGTAAATTCAGCTCCCAAATTAGAAAAGACACCTTCATTAAGTTTTTCAATTCCATTAAAAATTGAAATGAGTTTATCAGAATATTTATTTTTTTTGTTTTTGTATGAAAATTTATCTTTTGAAAGAACAAAGCACTCACTAAACCAAATTTCTCCGTTGAAATCGTAGCTTATCCAATTAATTTCATTTTTATTTTCTGTATATTTTACTTCAAGGTTTTGCGATAATTTTGATGGAAGGGCTAATGCTAAAGCACCGTCCAATACTAAGTACTCAGATGTTAATAATATTTTACCATTGCTTTTATATTTCATTAGATTTACGAAGTTTGGTTATGAAGCTTTGAACATTGTTGTTATTAACAATTTCATCTTTAAAATATTCTACAGCTGACCGTTTTTCAGATTCTGATACTTCTAATGAATTCAAAATATTAATTAGATGCATTTTCATGTGCCCCTGCTGAATTCCAGATGTTATTAGGGATCTTAATGCACTATAGTTTTGAGCAAGACCTACGGCGGCAGTTATTTCCATTAATTCTTCAGCTTTTGGGTTATCCAACATGTTTAATGCTAGTTTAACTAAAGGGTGAAGATTTGTTATTCCTCCAATAGTTCCTAGTGCTAACGGTATCTCAATTGAAAAACAGAAAATACCCTTTTCAATTTTAGCATGACTTAAACTTTTATATTTTCCATCTTTTGATGCATATGCATGAATTCCAGCTTCAATGGCTCTAAAATCATTTCCAGTTGCTATAGCAACTGCATCAATCCCATTCATAATACCTTTATTATGGGTAACAGCTCTATATGTATCTAATTCTGCTATTTTTACAGCTTGAACAAACTTTCCGCAAAAATCATTAAAATCTTCTTTTTTATTTAATTCTTCGACCTTACAGGATACTTCTGCTTTAACAAGACAGTCAGGGACATAATTAGATACAATACTCATTATAATTTTAATGTCGTTAGATTTTATTATAAACTCTTTAAATCCATCAGTTTTATTCCTAAATGATTTTGAAATTTGTTCTAAACAAGAATTTATAAAATTAGCCCCCATTGCATCAATAGTATCAAATGAAACATTAATTTGATAATACCCTTTCATATCAAGGGTTTTGTCAATTAATGAAATATCAACTATTCCACCACCTCTCTTTTCCATATTTGATGTTATGGTTTTAGTATCCTGAATTAATATGGACTTTATATAATTGAAATAAGAAGTAATGGCTACTTCATCACCTGTATAAATAAAATGAACTTGACCTGTTTTTATTTTTGAAATTACTTTTGATTTAAATCCTCCTAAATCGAACCATAATTTTGCTGATTTTGATGCGGCAGCAATTACAGAGCTTTCCTCAATCACCATAGGAATACTATATTTTTTCTCATTTATTAAAAAATTAGGAGCTATTGAAAAAGGCAAATAAAAATTACTCAATGTATTTTCTGAGAATTCATCATGAAGTTTTTGAAGTTTCTCATCTTCATTCCAATATTGTTTTAATATTCTTTTTGCCGTAGGTGAATTTGTGAAGAAATTATCTGCTATCCAGTTTATCTTTTCCTCCTTACTTAGTTTTGAAAAACCATTAATTTCTTTACTCATTATTTAAATTTAATATATGTCAAATATAATATTCTACAATAATAATATATTGCAACTATAATTTATTGTTGAATAATCAAAATTATTAGATAATTTATAATATTTTAGTGAATCTTAATTTATTTACTATGACAGATTCAAATATATTAGCTAATCAAAAGCAATTTTTAGGTCATCCAGTTGGATTGTATATCTTGTTTTTGACTGAAATGTGGGAGAGATTCTCCTATTATGGAATGAGAGCAATTTTAGTACTTTATCTAGTTGGTGAAGTTGGAATTGAAAATGCAGGATTAGGTTGGAGTAATGAAGATGCTCTTGCTTTGTATGGATGGTATACAATGTTTGTTTATGTAGCCTCGATTCCTGGAGGGATTATAGCTGATAAAATAATAGGGCAAAAGAAAGCTGTTTTTGTTGGAGGAATGCTGCTAGTAGCAGGACATTCAGTTCTAGCAGTAGAAGCCATGTGGGCATTTTATACTGGACTTACTTTAATAGTTATGGGAGTGGGTATGTTAAAGCCTAATATTTCAACTATGGTTGGAGGTCTATATCCTAAACACGAGCAGGATAAAAGAGATATGGGATTCTATATTTTTTACATGGGTATTAATCTTGGTGCTGCAGCTTCTGCTTTAATAGTTGGTTATATTGGAGAGACTATTGGATGGCATTATGGCTTTGGTTTAGCTGGAATTGGAATGGCTATAGGACAGTTAACATACTGGTATGGACAGCGATATTTAACTCATGTGGGTAATCTAGTTATTGATGAAAGAGATGAAAGTGAAAAAACAGATGGCAATCTAATTTTTTCAATTTTTAAATCTAATAATTCGATAGTAGGATTTATAATAACATTTGTTCTAGGAATGTTTATATGGTTGTTTAATGGTTCGTTAGACTATGGACTATTAGTAATGGGATTAGCCTTTGCAGTAGGAGTCGGAATTGTAGTTTATAATGATGGAAATGAGATTGAGAAAGATAGAATTTTAGTAACCTATTTGTCTTTTTTAATTATCATTGTTTTTTGGGGTTCATTTGAGCAAGCCGGAGGATTATTAAATGTATATGCTAAACAAAAAACCGACTTATTAATAGGGAATTTTTTAGTTCCAGCAAGTTGGTTCCAGTCAGTAAATGCTATTTTTATTTTAATATTTGCCACAGTAGTTGGTAGTTTTTGGGTTTGGTGGAAAAATAGAAAAAAAGAATCATCTTCTTTATTTAAAATGGCAATTGGAGTAATTATAATGGGGTGGGGCTTTTTCTTTATGTCCGCAGCTTCTTTGCAATATGATGCAGAAGGATTATCTAGTATGCATTGGTTGGTATTAGCTTATTTATTCCATACTATTGGAGAATTATGTGCATCTCCTGTAGCATTATCTTTTATTACAAAACTTGCTCCTGATAGATGGATGGCTTTTATGATGGGAGCCTATTTTGCAGCAACAGGTTTAGGCAATAAGGTTGCAGGCCTATTGGGTGAATCAGCTACAGAAATGGGTGAATTTGCAATCTTTACTTTTATTGCAGTTTTTTGTACAATCTTTGGTTTATTAGTTCTGCTTATAATTAAACCATTAAAAAGATTAACTCATAATGCAGAAGGATCTATAGCTTAAGAAAATTTATATGAGTCAAAATTCTAATGCTGAGTTTTTCAAAACTACTGTCTTAGGGCATCCTTCACTTTTATTCGTCCTATTTTTTACAGAAATGTGGGAAAGATTCTCATACTATGGGATGAGGGCTATTTTAGTTATTTTTTTGACAGGTCTTATTACTGGTGATAATCCCGGTTGGGGATGGACTTCTTCAGAAGCATTGTCTTTGCTTGGTACGTATGCAATGTTTGTTTATTTAACCCCACTATTGGGTGGTTGGCTAGCAGACAATAAAATTGGTTATAGAATGGCAGTAGTTGTTGGAGCGCTCTTTATGACTTTTGGGCATGCTTCAATGGCTGTAGAAACTCCAACATTTTTATATATAGGAATTACTTTCTTGATAATTGGAAATGGTTTTTTCAAGCCAAATATGACTTCTATAATTTCTAAAATATATGAAGGTAGAGATGACAAAAAGGATGGAGCCTATAACATATTTTATATGGGAGTTAATGCTGGAGCCTTTATTGGAATTATGTTATGTGGATGGATTGGGGAGAAAATAGGTTGGAGTTATGGCTTTGGACTGGCAGGTATTTTTATGTTTTTAGGAATGTTGCAATTTTATTATGCACAACCTTTATTTGGAAATATTGGAGATAAACCAGATAAGAAAAAAGTTAATGAAATAGAAACAAGTAATAATACTGAAAAACTTAATCCTTTTCTATTAGTAGATTATATATTAATAGGAATTTTTATTGTGAGTGCACTTATTTTTATAGTAAATGATCCATTAAGTAAAATAGGAAATATACAGACATTCAATTTTACAGTATTTGGAATGGAGAATTCTTTGTTTTATGCATTGTTAGCTCTAATTAGTTTTATGGTAATATTATTTATTAGAATCCCCAGATATTCTAAGATTGTTAGAGATAGGATGATAGCTTTTTCAATTTTTTGTTTATTTACAGTTTTTTTCTGGGCTGGGTTTGAACAAGGAGCGGGTTCATTACCAATTTATACAAGAGATTTCACAGACAGATTATTAGAAGGTGGGGCTGCTACATTATTTAAAATAACGGATTTATTAGTAACAGTTATTCCTCTTGCTATAATTACTTATGTTCTTATTAATTTATTTAAAATAACATATAAAAAAATAGCATTGTCAAACACAATATTAGGATTTAGTTTTATAATTATATGGGGAATTGTTATTTATAAATTATTTATTGAATTTCAGTCTACTGAAACTGAGGTTCCTGTTACTTGGTTCGCAATATTAAATTCATTATTTATAATAGTATTTGCTCCATTATTTACAAAATGGTGGGATAGTGAATACAATCCTCCAGCTTCAGTAAAATATTTCTTGGGATTGGCCTTATTAGGTGTTGGCTTTGGTTTTTTAGCTTTTGGTGCACGCAATGTTCCATCTGGAGCTGAAACTGCAAGTTTAAGCATGATGTGGCTAGTTTTAGCCTATTTATTTCATACTTTGGGAGAACTTTGTTTATCTCCTATGGGATTGTCTTATTTGAGCAAGTTAATACCTGCAAGAATGATAGCATTTATGTTTGGGGTATATTATTTATCAATAGCTATTGGACAGAAATTAGCACATTATGTTGGAGGCGATATTGATAAGATTACTCAAGAATATAGTTTGTCAGGATTTTTCTTAATTTTTACTATTATACCAATAATATTAGGAGTTTTATCGTTATTATTGCATCCTCTAATTAAAAGATTAATGCATGGAATCAAATAAATATGCTTAGATATTTACTTACAATATTAATTGTTTTTAATTTTTTTCAGATTTATTCTCAGGATATAAATTGGCTGACTCTTGATAAGGCAATAGAGCTCCAAAAAAAGAATCCAAAAAATATTATAATAGATGTGTATACAAATTGGTGTGGCCCATGCAAGCTCTTAGACAAAAAAACTTTTAAAAATAAAGATGTATCAGCATACATTAATAAGCATTATTATGCTGTTAAATTTAATGCTGAAGGAGATTCAAAGGTAAATTATGATGGAAAGTTATTTACTAATCCAAATTTTCAACCTGAGAAAACACAAAGGCGAAATGGAACTCATGAGTTAACTAGATATTTGAATATAAGTGCATATCCAACTATTATTTTTATGGATAATAGCTCAAAAGTAATTAATTATGTAAGAGGATATAAAACTCCTCAGCAGATTGAATTGTGGTTAAAGTTATTTAAGGATGAGGGATATAAATCAATTAAAACTCAAGATGAATTTAACAAGTATTATGAGGCTTTTGTTCCAGAATTTTCCTCTACTAGGTAGTTATATATAATTTTTGCAGTTTTACTACTTGCTCCTTTTCCTCCCAGACTATTTTCAAGTTTATTATAGTTGTCAATAATTTTTGCTCTTTCTTCTTTTTCTAAAATTATGTTTAGTTCTTTTATTAAATTTTCCTTAGAAAAGGCATTTTGTATTAATTCTTTTACTATCAATTTATTTGCAATTATGTTCACTAATGAAATATAATTTAGATTTTTAATCAATATTTTCCCAATTAAATAGGTAGTCCAGGTTGATTTGTAGCACACAATCTGTGGCACTTTAAACAAGGCAGTTTCTAGCGTAGCAGTACCTGAGGTTACAATAGCGGCTGTGCAATTTTTTAATAGACCATATGTTTTGTTCTGAATGATCTCAACATTTCTGTCTTTTACATAATTTTTATAGACTGATAATTTTTGAGAGGGAGCAGCTCCAATAATAAATTTATAATCTTTAAATTCTGAAACTACACTTAGCATTATAGGTAGTAATTTTTTAATTTCTTGATCTCTACTTCCAGGTAGCAATAGAATTGTTTTCTCTTTAACTATTTTTTTTTCTAATTCTGAATCTTGTAAATTATTTGCTTTATAAATTTCATCTAATAAAGGATGACCAACAAATGAAACATCTAGGTTATGTCTTTCTTTATAGAATTCTTTTTCAAATGGTAGTATTACATACATTTTGTCAATTACCTTTTTAATTAATTTGATTCTACTTTCCTTCCAAGCCCAGATTTGAGGTGAAATATAATAATGATTTTTAAATCCATGTCTTTTTGCCCATTCAGCAATTCTTAAATTAAATCCTGGAAAATCTATGTATATTATAATATCTGGTTTGTAGTTAAGAATATCAGATTTACAAAATGAAATATTTTTTATTATTGAATATAGATTTAAGAATACTTCAAGAAAACCCATATATGAGTAATCTTTATGATGCCTCACAAGATTATTTGTTTGTTCGTTCATCAGGTCACCACCCCAGCATCTGAAACTAGCATTTCTGTCCAATTTTTTTAATTCTTTAATCAAATTAGACCCATGCAGATCACCGGATGCTTCACCAGCTATTATATAATATTTCAAATTAAATTATGTTTAATATTAATGTAATTATAGCTATTACTATTGTGGCCATTAATACACCTCTTGCTCTGTAATCTTGCTTTTTTTTAATATATACAAAAAAAACAAGGAGATTCATGATTGCCCCTAAACTTATCAGCTTACTTAAAAATCCTTCTTCAAAGGATTTGGCAATAATTTCAATAATTGATGGATCTTCATGAAGAAACAGAATTGCAAGAATTAAACCAACTATATTAGCAAGAAAACCAACAAAAAATCCTATAAAAATTTCTCTTTTAATCATTTTAAATTCCATTTAGATATTTCATCTATCTCTGGATAAGAAGTCATATCATACATAGTTGGAACTATTGATACATATCCATTACTTAATGCCCATTGATCAGTGTCTTTTCCTTTATCAAGGTTAATGAATTTTCCGGTTAGCCAATAATAATTTTTTCCATTTGGGTTTTGCCTCTTATCAAATGTTTCTTTCCAATACGATATTGCTTGTCTGCAGACTTTAATTCCTTTATAATTTTTTCCTTCATCTATCCTAGGAAAATTTACATTTAATATTATATTTTTTTTCTTGGATTTTATTAAAACTTCTCTTGATATGATTTCAATATATTTTTCACATAGCTTAAAGTTAGCATTCCAACCATAATCACAAATAGAAAATCCTATTGATGGTATCCCCTCAACTCCAGCTTCAACAGCTGCACTCATTGTTCCAGAGTAAATAACATTAATTGATGCATTAGATCCGTGGTTTATTCCAGAAACACACAAATCAGGTTTTCTTTCTAAGATTTCATTAACTGCTAATTTTACGCAATCTGCTGGTGTTCCTGAAGTACTATATTCAGTCTGAGGTCCATCATCAATATATTCCTTTTTACAATAAAGAGTGTCATTAACGGTTATTGCATGCCCCATTCCACTTTGTGGACTATCTGGAGCAACTACTACTACTTCACCAATTCTATTCATAACTTTGATTAATGTTCTTAATCCAGGGGCTGTGATTCCATCATCATTGGTTAGTAGTATAAGGGGCCTTTTTTTCATTTTATCTAATATACTCCTTACAAAAGTAAGTAAATAAATAATTGTAATGTTTAACAAAAAATTATATATAGATTAGAAGAAAATGATGGGTTTTTTATTTATTTTCGAAACATCATTACTATGAAGAAAAATATTATTGTAATATCATTAACTTTTATTTTGGGGCTAGCTTCATGTAGCTTTACCTCAAGAAATTTTGATCAAACAGATAAAGATAAGTTGCTTTTGCAGCTTATTTCATATGTTTTAGATCAAGGACACTTTGTTGAAAAAGAAATTAATGACGATTTTTCCAGAAAAGTATTTAATGAATACTTAAATATAATTGATCCTTATAAGAGATATTTTTATAAATCAGACATTGAGGAATTTAAAAAATATGAAGATCAACTTGATGATAAATTTATTAATGCAGAAATAGACTTTTTTGATTTAACATATAATAGGGGCCAACAAAGATTTAATGAATCAAAACTTATCTATAAGGAAATATTAAATAACCCATTTGATTATCAAATAGATGAAAATTTTAATGCTGATTTTAAATCATTAGATTATGTAAAAAATAAAAGTGAAATGAGGGATAGATGGAGAAAGCAGTTAAAATTTTCATCCATTGAAAGCTATGATGATTTATTGATGGAGCAAGAAGAAGAATTAGAAGATAATCCATCTAATCAAATCAAATCAAATACAGAGATTGAATTAGAAGCAAGAGAATCAACTCTAAAGACTTTAAACGAGATGTATGATTTTTATGAAGATATCACTAGATCAGATTGGTTTAGTTTTTATATAAATTCTTTTGTAGAGCAATATGACCCTCATACGATCTACTATAATCCTGAAGCTAAGGATAGATTTGATGTTGATATGTCTGGAAATTATGCAGGTATAGGAGCTAGATTATCAAAAAAGTTTGATAAAATTGAGGTGGTAGAAATAATTTCTGGTGGTCCAGCATGGAGACAAAATCTATTAGAAGTTGGGGATATTATTTTAAAGGTTCGTCAAAATGATCAAGATGAATCTGAGTCTACTAGTATTTTAGGGATGCCAATTAGTGATGCTGTCAAATTGATTAAGGGTCCTAAAGGAACTAATGTAATATTAACTATAAAAAAGGTTGATGGTGAAGTTTTAGATTTAAAAATAACAAGAGATATTGTTCTATTAGAAGAAACATATGTTAGATCTTCAATTGTAAGTAAGGACGAAAATTTATATGGTTTTATAAATCTACCAAAATTCTATATTGATTTTGATAATTCAACTAATCGTGATGCTGCTAGAGATGTAAAAAAGGAAATAATTAGATTAAAAAATATAGGCATTAAAGGTCTTGTATTAGATTTAAGAAATAATGGTGGAGGCTCATTAAAAACAGTTGTAGAAATGGCTGGTTTATTTATTCAAGAAGGACCAATTGTTCAAGTACGATCAATGGATAAAGAAAGTCAAATTTTAAGAGATAAGGACAGATCGATAATATGGGAAGGGCCTTTAGTAATTCTTGTAAATGAATTTTCTGCATCTGCTTCCGAGATATTAGCTGCTGCAATGCAAGATTATAAAAGAGCTATTATAATTGGAAGCAAGCAAACATATGGAAAGGGAACAGTGCAAAATGTTCTTGACTTAAACAAAATGGTTAGAAGCAATACAAACGGTGATTTAGGTGCATTAAAATTTACAACTCAAAAATATTATAGAATTAATGGAGGATCAACTCAATTAGAAGGAGTTAAGAGTGATATTGTAGTTCCAGATAAATACACTTATGTTGATTTTGGTGAAAAAGATCAGGAAAATCCATTGGAATGGGATAAGATTGATCCAGTTCCCTATGAGCCTTGGAAGACTTTTTTTGACTATAATAAGAGTATACAAGCAAGTAAAAATAGAATGAATTCAAGTGAATTTATTAGCTTAATTGATGAGAATGCCAAATGGATCAAATCAATTAGAGATAAGGATATTTATACTTTGAATTATAGGAAATTTAAGAAGGATTTATTATTAAATGAGGAAAAAGCAAAGAAGTATAAGAAGCTATCTGATTATTTTTCTGACTTAATATTTAAATCACTTCCATATGAAATTGATTTAATTGCTAAAGATTCAAGTCTTGGAGAAAAAAGAAATAGGTGGCATAAAAATTTATCTAAAGATATTTATGTAAACGAGTCTTTAAATGTCTTAAATGATTTAAGACTCTCCTATGTTGAGAGATAATTATACCAGGTGTATGCATTATGATGCTTGTTATGGCTTTTATGTTACTTGGAAACTCTTTAAGAGATGTTCTAGATATAAAAAATTAATATTGCGGCGGATATTGAATTAATATTTTATTTACAAAGAGTTTTATTTGTTCTTCTTTCTTTGCTCTCTTGCTAGGAATATATCCTTTTCCTATACCTTGCCATATTAGTTCGTTTTTTTCATAATCAATCAAGTCAATAAATAATACTCCTTCAGAATAATTGTGATAATAATATGTGTTGTACCATGGCGCAAGAGATGAGCCATAACCATAATAATTATAGTTTGGATAATAATTTATTTTTTTGTTAGATTCAGTGAAGAAGTTTACCATAAGGTCTGGTTCAATTGAGCTTTTTCTAAGTCCTTTACTTGATAGTTCAACATCAATTGCATTAAGAATTCTTTTCTTGTCAATGTCATTTATTTCAGCTTCATCTACCCCTTTTTTAGAAAAAGCATATGTTTTGTAATCATTGAAATTAATTTTATCATTAAAGTCAGAACTAACTCTAATAGTATTACATGAGGATAGGAGTAATATTGTAGATAACAATGCAATCTTAATTATCGTCTTCATTTTTATTTATATTTTTCAATTAATTTTTCATCTACCATATTTGGAATCGTTACTTTAAGAAGTGGTTCTTTTTTCATTGCCCTCTTGATTTCAAAAATCGATCCCTTATTTCTAGCCCAACTTCTTCTAGATATACCGTTATTTACATCCCAAAATAACATAGACCTTAAATTGTCTTCACTTTCTTTAGAACCATCAAGAACCATACCAAAACCTCCATTAATAACTTCTCCCCATCCTACGCCACCACCATTATGTATACTTACCCACGTTGCTCCCCTAAAACTATCTCCTATTACATTTTGAATTGCCATATCAGCAGTATACTTTGATCCATCATATATGTTAGAGGTTTCTCTAAAAGGAGAATCTGTTCCTGATACATCATGGTGATCTCTACCCAGTACTATAGGGCCACTAATGATCTTCTTTTTTATGGCTTTATTAAATTCTTTGGCAATTTCAATTCTTCCTTCAGAATTTGCATATAATATTCTTGCTTTTGATCCAACTACTAAAGCATTTTCTTTAGCTTGCTTTATCCAGTTTATATTGTCTTTTAATTGTAGCTTAATTTGATTGGGAGATATTTTCATTAATTTTTCAAGGACATTGCAGGCAATTTTATCAGTTTTATCTAAATCTTCGAATTTTCCACTACAGCAAACCCATCTAAATGGACCAAACCCATAGTCAAAACACATTGGCCCCATAATATCCTGAACATAGCTTGGAAATTTAAAATTAACTCCATCTTTGCTCATTACATCTGCCTTTGCCTTGGCTGCTTCCAAAAGAAAGGCATTTCCGTAATCAAAGAAATACGTTCCTCTATTAGCATGTTTATTAATTAGTTTGACTTGCTCAACTAAACTTTCCTTAACTTTTTTCTTGAAAAGTTTAGGGTTTTTATAAATCATTTCATTTGCTTTTTCAAAGCTCAATCCTGCAGGATAATAACCTCCTGACCAGGGATTATGTAATGATGTCTGATCGCTTCCAATGTCAATATGAACTTTTTTATTGTAAAATTCTCTCCATACATCTATAACATTTCCATGATATGCTATTGATACTACTTCTTTATTGTTTATTGCATCTTTAACCCTTTCTACAAGTGAATCTAAATTATCAATTACTTCATCTACCCAACCTTGTGAAAACCTAGATTGAATTGCTTTTATATTTACTTCTGCACAAACTGTAATACACTTTGATATATTCCCGGCTTTTGGTTGAGCCCCGCTCATTCCTCCAAGACCAGAGGTTAGAAAGACTTTCCCTTTAGGATTTTTCCCTATTTTTCTAAAAGCATTTAGCACTGTTATTGTTGTCCCATGTACAATTCCTTGAGGTCCTATATACATATAACTCCCTGCTGTCATTTGACCATATTGAGTAACACCTAGTGCATTAAATTTTTCAAAATCTATCTTCTTTGAATAATTTGGAATTACCATTCCATTTGACACTACAACTCTAGGAGCATTTTTATTTGACGGAAATAATCCAAGAGGATGTCCAGAGTTGATTACAAGGGTTTGCTTGTCTGTTATTTCAGACAAATACTTCAGACAAATTAGATATTGAGCCCAATTTTGAAATACAGATCCATTTCCACCATATGTTATTAATTCATGTGGATGTTGAGCTACATTTTCATCCAAATTATTTTGAATCATCAACATAATTGCAGCAGCCTTCTTTGATTTATAAGGATATTGATTAATTGGTCTGGCATACATTTTATAGTTGGGCCTATATCTGTACATATATATTCTGCCATATCTGTCTAATTCTTCATTAAATTCTTCAATTAATAAGCTATGGTGTTTTTTATCAAAATATCTGAGCGAATTTCTAAGAGCCAATTTTCTTTCATCTTTTGTCAAGACATTTTCTCGAATTGGAGCATGGTTTATTGTTAAATCATATTTTCTTTTAGCTGGTAGCTTATTTGGAATACCGTTTCTAATCTGCTCTTTAAAAGTCATAATTAATCTTAATTAGTATAAGGATTATAATCATATGGACAATGTCTACAACTGCTTTGACAACAATAGCCTCTTTTTAAATGATATTTTTCAGTATAGCATTTATATCCTTCCTCTGTTATGTAATAATCCTTTTCATCCATACATAAGTATGATAACTAGCTATGCAAAGATAAAGTAAATTCAATTTAATTTGAATTATCTTTGAATGATTGAAATGAAAAGGTATTTAGTATTTATATTGTGTGTCTATTTTTTACAAAGTTGTGGTTCAAAAAGAACTATTTATAATTATGAAGATGATAGAAAGGAAATTACTTCAAGAAAAAAGAAACCAAAAAAGAAAAAACTCAAGCAGATCGATAAACCTATTATCCCTCTGGTAAGAACTACTGAAGACTATATTGATTATTATAGTAGAATTGCAATGGATGAAATGAGGCAGCATGATATACCTGCAAGTATTACTCTCGCTCAAGGCATCCTAGAATCAGGATCTGGTAAGGGAACATTGGCCGCTAATGCAAATAACCATTTTGGTATTAAATGCCATGATTGGAATGGGCCAAAAATTTATCATGATGATGATAAAAAACAGGAATGTTTTAGAAAATATTCTTCACCAGAATTTTCTTTCAGAGATCATTCTATATTTTTAATTTCTAGAGATAGATACGCATCACTTTTTAAATTAAAAAAAGATGATTACAAGTCCTGGGCAAAAGGACTAAAAAAAGCTGGGTATGCAACTGACAGGAAATATTCCCAAAAATTAATTGATCTAATTGAGAGATATAAGTTGTACCGTTATGATGATATTGTATTAAAAAAGAAAAAATCAAAACAAAAATTTTACAAAGTTAAAAAAGGAGATACACTTTATTCAATTTCAAAAAAATTTAATATTTCTATTGATGATTTAATTAATTATAACAATTTAGATTCTGAAGGAATAACTATAGGCCAGCAAATTGTTGTGGGCAATAAATAGAATTCAAGGCATCAACAAATTTTTGGAAAATATCAAGATAGTGGACCAGTGAGGATTACATTGATACATGCCTGTACCAATACTATGTTGATGGCCTTGAATAGCTATTAAATTTTAAAAAATAAAACTTAGCAAAGTTACCATAAAATTCAAATCAAAAAACACATTATAAATCAAAAACACTCCGACACCAAACAAATGCAACCAATCGAAGAATTCGTGTTTCTATTGGATCAATCACGGCTGATCCTCACTCCACATACATCAGTCGACCGCGCCTCACATTGCTCATTGTCCTATCCGATTCATCACCACTCAGCCATGACGAGCCATCACATATGCATCCCACCAACGCCCGGCTGCGCACAGAGTCCACCAACGCCCAGACTCTGCTGCAGCCATCAAAACTCTCTCGTACCACGACAAAATTCGCATTCCTCTGCGATGCCCAATGACAAACTCTTTGCGAATCGGTGCGGATCTTCTCCCGATGCTACTGCAGACGCAATCTCGAATTACCAATCATTCTCGATGA
>CAJWCT010000004.1 GCA_913031385.1 uncultured Flavobacteriales bacterium
TAATTGCCCAAAAGAAACAAGTGGAATAAACACTAAAAGAAATAAAAGCTTTTTCATACTACAATTTACAATAATTTTAAAAGAAGAAGATATGCCTATGGTTTAGTTGCTAACTTAAACTCTATATGCGTTTTTTAATATCCATAAGTAATTTGTTCATTCCATCCATTAATATTTAATGGTAAGTCACTTTGACCATCAATTTGAAATGGTGTTAAGTCAAAAGAAACCGTTTTTTGAAAAAAAGCAAGACACGTCTCATCATTTATTAATTCCATTTTAACATCTCGTTGTAATGGAAAAACGTTATAAAAAGCATCTGTACTGTATAAATTCTCTTCCCATAAATCTGTTCCACAACCACTTGAACCGAACGTTATTTCCAAGCAATCACCATTTAATTCAACTTCAATTATTCCATAATTTGAAGTATTAATTGCATTAAAATCTTCTTCCAAAATAATTTCAGAAGTAAAATAACAATTATTTTCAATAGTAGAATTATCGCCCTCTGAATTACAACTCAAAATGAGTATTATAGGTAAAAAAAGAAGTAGCTTTTTCATACCTACAATTTACAATAATTTATGTTATTTAGCAGCAGATGTATGGTCGCTAATAATAAGCCATTTATTATTTATTTTTTTCCAAAATAAAGTAAAATGTCCATAGCTATCTTCTGGGGATCTTGTTAAATAATATTCCCCTATTAAAAAGGCAACATCCGAAGAAACTGACCGTATTTTATTTACAGTAAATTTAAGCTTACCCATTGTTTGAGTATCTGGATACGTCTTAAAATATCTTTTTCTAGTCTCATTCCAGCCATAAACAGGACCAGATTTCCCTGAAAAAACTAATTCATCAGATTTTATGTAGCCTTGCATAAAAGAATTAATATCTCCACTATTCCAAGCATTTTCTTGAAACTTCATCACTTTCATTATATCTAAAGAATCTGTTAAAGAAATAGAGTTTATAGACATAGTATCATCATAAGATACTTGACTAAAAGAAACAAGTGGAACAAATAAGAATAATAATAGTTTTTTCATATTTATTTTTTTAATTGTTCTCAGGTGAATCACTAAATGCTTCACCCATTTCTTTTAAATTCTTTACTGTTTCACAATTATCAAGTAAATATGCTTGAAACTCATGTTCATTATATTTCTTATTGATAATTGCTAATTCCAAAGCCATAGATTCCATTTTTGATTTTACTTTACTTAGTTTTTTGTATGCTTCCTTCTTTGATTCTTCATCACCAAATGATGATTTCAGACCTAATTGAATAACTTCTGGCATAAGTTCAGCTGTTTCAGCTATTAATTCACAAGCTTTTTGTGCATCTGATTCCATAGTTGAAGTTGAACAAGAAGAAAATGCTGCAAAAATCAATGTTATAAGTATTAGTTTTTTCATAATTATTTGTTTTTAGTTAAAAAATCTTTATAATCTATAGATGGATCATAATCCATGTCAGTTTTTATTGAATGTAGCTCACTTCTTGAATCTTTTGATTTGATTATTGGAAAAAACAACTGAACATACCATGGTTCTTTCATTTTATTCCATGCTCCAAAACGTGTGGGATATTTTCTGGTAATCTTAGCTGTTCCAAATAAAACATCCCAAAAAAACAATAAGTTTCCATAGTTTCCATTTGGATTTGATACGCCATCTTCAGCAGTTAATCCATGATGAGCATAATGAGTGCAAGGAGTCGAAATGGTTCTTTCTACAATCCAAGCTAATGGATGTAAAATTTTATACTTATATAAAAATCTATCCCATTTTATTTCACTGTGAGCAAGTAATATTATAGAAACCTTAATTGGAACATAGTAAAGATAAACTTCTATCATTCCTGAGAATATCAAGACAGCTGAAAACCATATTCCAGGCATAAAAGCATAATATAAAAAAGCATTTCTATAGGTTACCAGTACACCCATTTCTTCAACAACGTGATGAGGTCTGTGAAGTTTCCACATAAATGCATTTTCATGTGAAAACCTATGCCAAAAATACTGAGTAAGATCATCAAAGATTATAAAAGCTAAAATATGCCACAATATAAATGAGTTAATAAAATAATCTTCGTAAAAAGGAAACCATAAATCCATTACAAATAGAACAAAAGCTAAAATAGTTGGTTGAATTAATGTTGGAAGTATAGTTAAACATACTAATTCAATTGTGAAGTCATTTTTTGATCTTTTATCATTAAAATATAATCCTCCAAGAGATTCTATAATTCCAAGAATTAATAGTACTAAAACAGGAATTAATTTACTTATACTTTCTGCTTCTATCATGTTTTTAGTTAAAAATCTTACCTGGATTAAGAATATTATTTGGATCAAATATATTTTTAATCTGCTTCTGTAAATCAATTTCTTTTTTAGAAAAGGCTATATCAATATAATCTTTTTGCACATATCCTATACCATGTTCTCCAGATATAGTACCACCTAAGCTGACAGTTAACTTAAATATTTCTTTAATTGCTTTTGTTAAATCGTTATTCCATTTTTCATCACTCATTTCTCCTTTTATAATATTTATATGAAGGTTTCCGTCACCTGCATGACCATAACATACAGACTTAAATCCATAATCATTACCAATCTCTTTTACTCCTTTTAGAAGTTTAGGTAATTCTGCTCTAGGAACTACAGTGTCTTCTTCCTTATATGTAGAGTTAGATTTTACTGCTTCAGCAACACTTCTTCTTAATTTCCATAGCATATCCTTATGAGAATCATTATCTGCTAAAGTTATTTCTCCACATTCAAATTGCGAAACTACTTCTTGAATATTTTCACAATCTACGTATAGCGCTTCAATATCATTACCATCAACTTCAACTAATAAGTGAGCATCAACATCATCTTCTATATTTAATTTAACATCAGAATACTTTAGTGCCCAATCTATAGCGTCTCTTTCTATAAATTCAAGTGCACAAGGGGTAATTCCTGCCATAAAGATTAAAGAGACAGCTTTACATGCATCTTCTGAAGATTTAAATGGAATTAATAGTGTAATAGATTTTTGAGGCAAGGGGATAAGCTTAAATACAATACAGGTTATTATTCCTAAAGTACCTTCACTTCCAACAAGAAGTTGAGTTAAGTTGTATCCTGTAGAGTTTTTTAACACATTTGCTCCAGTCCATATAATCTCTCCAGTTGGTAAAACTACCTCTAGATTTAGAACATAATCTTTTGTAACTCCATATTTAAGTGCCTTAGGGCCTCCTGCATTTTCTGCTAGATTACCACCTAGAAAGCAGCTTCCTTGACTAGCAGGATCAGGGGGGTAAAATAGTCCTTTCTCTTCGACAGCATCTTTAAAAACCTGATTTATTACACCAGGCTCAACTTTTGCTTGCAAATTATTAGTATCAATTTCTATTATTTTATTTAAACGCTCTGTACTTAAAACAACGCCGCCATGAATCGGAAGTGAACCTCCGCTCAATCCTGTTCTAGCTCCACATGGGGTAACTGAGATTAGGTTTTTATTACAGTATCTTAGTATTTCTGATATTTCTTTAGTTTTAGAAGGTTTAATCACAACTTCTGGGGGAAAAGAAAGATCTTCTGTTTCATCATGAGAATATTCTTTAATGATGCTCTCTGCAGTAAATACATAATTATTACCAATAACAGATTTAAAGTAATTAATGTCTTTAGAAGATACTTTGGAGTACATTATTATAATTTTAATAAAAATACATATTCCAATTTAATTAATTTTTTCTTCTAATTATATTAGCCTATTTTTAATCTTTGACTTAGAATTATGTCCATTACAAAAACATTTAGATTTAGTGATCTTAAATATCTAATGGCATATACAGGCCCATTAATTGCCTTTCTCGGAATATCCATTGGTGGTTACTGGATTTATTCAGCTCCATTTTATGTATTTGTTATTATACCCTTATTAGAACTCTCATTAACTAAACTAGGCTACGATATTATTGAAGAAGTTAGAGACAATGAACTAGTTCACTGGATTTTTGATCTAATGCTGTACTTAAATTTCCTAATAATCATGTTAACGCTATATTTAAGTATTAATGCTGTTATATATGATGACCTTAGCACTATTGAATTTGTAGGATTAGTTATTACTACTGGACTGATCTTAAGCGGAAATGGTATAAATGTAGCGCATGAGCTGTGTCATAGAGAAAATGTTTTAGAAAAATCTTTTGGAAAAATCATGTTAATACCATCATTATTTATGCACTTCTATCTTGAACATAATTTTGGTCATCATTTGAATGTTGCAACAAAAGAAGATCCAGTAACTGCAAAATACAATGAACCTTTATATCTATACTGGATTACTACACCTATAAAAGAAATTATTAGTGCTATAGAAATTCAAAAAAACCTGTTAAATCGCACAAAATCATCTTTTTTTTCTATTAAGAATGATCTTCTTTTCTATATAATAATTCAGTCTTTATACCTGTTCTTAATCACATATTTTTTTGGATATTATGTATTGCTGTTTGTATTATTATCTGCCCTTACATCTATACTTTTTTTTGAGTCAGTAAATTATATTGAACATTATGGATTGTTAAGAGAAAAAAATAGTTCGGGAAGATATGAAAGAGTTAGGTTAATCCATTCATGGAATTCAAATCATGTTATTGGCAGAATTGTTCTTTATGAACTTACCAGGCATAGTGATCATCACTATAAAACAACTAAAAAATATCAAAACTTAGTTTCTTTTGAAGAAGCTCCGCAATTACCATATGGATATCCTACATCAATTTTACTTGCTATGGCCCCATGGTTATGGTTTAAAATTATGAATCCAAGAATTCCAAAAAACATGATTATGCAATTAAACAACTAATAACTTATGAAAAATCTAGCATTACATTGGAAAATATTAATAGGAATGGCATTAGGAGTTGGTTTTGGACTTATTATGGCAAACTTTGAATTTGGAAAAGGGTTTATATCTGACTGGATAAAACCTTTTGGAACAATCTTCATTAACTCTCTAAAACTTATAGCTATTCCTTTGATTCTAGCTTCTCTTATAAAAGGGATTTCAGATTTAAAAGATATCACAAAACTATCAAAAATGGGTGGTGCTACAATAGCAATCTATATGATAACAACGTTAATAGCAGTAAGTATTGGATTAATTGTAGTCAATGTTATAAAACCTGGGAGCTCAATTTCTGAAGAAACAAGGATAGAATTAATAAACGCATATGAAAGTGATGCAGATCAAAAGAGGGCAGTGGCTGAGGACACAAAGAATTCAGGACCTCTTCAAGCACTTATTGATGTTGTACCATCAAATATTGTCTCTGCAGCATCAGATAATAAAAACATGCTTCAAGTAATATTTTTCTCAATATTATTTGGTATAGCAATGATATTAATACCTGAAAAAAAATCAAGGCCAATTAAAGACTTTTTTGATTCGTTTAATGATGTTATTTTAAAAATAATTGATTTAATAATGTTATTCGCTCCTTATGGTGTATTTGCATTACTGGCAACATTAATTGTAGAGGCCCCAAAATGGGACCTACTCAAAAGTCTTTTATTATATTCTCTAACTCTCATTTTAGGACTAGCAATTTTAATTGTGCTATATCTTATAATAGTTAAAATCTTTACTGGAAAGAGCCCTAATTACTTTTTAAAGGGTATTCTGCCGGCACAATTAGTAGCTTTTTCAACAAGTTCTAGTGCTGCAACATTGCCTGTTACTATGGACAGAGTTCACAACCATTTAGGTGTAAAAGAAGAGGTCTCTAGCTTTGTTCTTCCAATAGGAGCTACCATAAATATGGATGGTACGGCATTGTATCAAGCTATTGCAGCTGTCTTTATTGCACAAACATTTGGGTTAGATCTATCCCTAGGGGCACAACTTGGAATTATCTTAACAGCGACGCTTGCCTCTATTGGGGCTGCTGCTGTTCCTAGTGCAGGAATTATTGTTTTGGTTATTGTATTATCTCAAGCAGGTATACCAGAAGCTGGATTAGCATTAATTTTTGCTGTTGACCGGCCTTTAGACATGTGTAGAACAGTAGTTAATATTTCTGGTGATGCAACAGTATCAATGTTGGTGAATAAATTAATTAAAAAGAAATGAATGTTAAGCTAGATTCTTCTTGGAAAAGAGAATTAGAAAATACATTTAACGAACCCTACTTCTTAAAATTAACAACTTTTGTAAAAGAAGAATATCAGAAACATGTATGCTATCCTCCAGGAAATCATATATTTTCAGCTCTAGATGACTGCCCGCTAGATAAGTTGAAACTAGTAATTATTGGTCAAGACCCTTATCATGGTAAGGGTCAAGCACATGGTTATTGTTTTTCTGTACCTGAAGGAGTGAAACATCCACCATCACTTGTTAACATATTTAAGGAAATAAGTAATGATTTAGGGGGGGTATACCCAAATAGTGGTGATTTAAGACATTGGGCAAGTCAAGGAGTTTTGCTTTTAAACTCAACACTTACTGTAAGAGAAAGTTCACCTGGCAGTCATCAAAATCATGGATGGGAACTATTTACTGATACGATAATAGAAATTATCTCATCTAAAAAAAGGAATGTTGTATTTATGCTATGGGGAAATTATGCTAAAAGCAAAGTGAAGTTAATAGATGAAAGCAAACATCTAATATTAAAATCTGGGCATCCTTCTCCTTTAAGTGCTAATAAGGGCTTATGGTTTGGAAATAGACATTTTAGTAAAGCAAATAATTATTTTAAAATAAATAATATATCTAAAATTCTATGGTGATTATATCCTTTTAAGAACATAGTCTATTAAATTTTCAATTGTTTTATCAGGGTTAGTGCTATATTCTTCTAGTTCTCTATTGGCAAGTATTGCATTTAGAGAAATAGCTTTGTGGCCAAGTAGATTAGACATTCCGTATATAATTGCAGTCTCCATTTCAAGATTTGTCGCATTATAATTATCATAATATAATTTTTTTAACTTGTCAAGGTGATTTTTATATGAATTATTCAACCTTATCGATCTTCCTTGTGAACTATAAAAACCACTGCAAGTAATAGTAATTCCGGTTTTAATATCGCTTGAATTAAATTTGTTAAACAACTCTTCAGAACATTTATAACAATATATATCTTCTTCAATTTGATGTTCTTTATTTATATGGTTATTAAACTTGGTATTATCTATCTTGGTTAAGTCATAATTCAATAGGAATCCATCAACATCAATAGCCATTTTACTTATAAGAAAGGAATCAACAGGTATGTTATTTTGAATTGCCCCTGAAGTACCTATTCTTATTAATTCTAACTTTTTAAAAGACTTATTTATTTCACCTGTATCTAAGTCTATATTAACCAGAGCATCTAACTCATTAAGTACAATATCAATGTTTCCTGAACCAATTCCTGTTGAAATAACAGTAATCCTATTGGAGTTACAATATCCTGTTACAGATTTAAACTCTCTATTTTGAACTTCAAATTCGATTTTTTCAAAATGCTTTGTGATTTTATCAACGCGAAATGGATCTCCAACTAGTATAATTTTTGAAGACAAGTTTTTAGGTTTTAGTTTTAGATGATAGACAGAACCATCTCCATTTAATATTAACTCTGATTTATCCATTAATTATATCTATTAAATTATCCACCAACTCTTTTAACTTTAAACCCCATTTTAACCAATTCTTCCATAATTCTATTCCTGTTGTTCCCTTGAATAATAATTTTTCCTCCCTTTACAGTACCACCTACACTTAACATAGTTTTTAACCTCTTTGCTATTTCTTTTTTATCAGTCTCTTTTATACTGGTAAACCCCTCAATAATAGTGATAGGTTTCCCTTTTCTTTTCTCATATTTACATATAACAGAGTCATGTTGGTTATAAGAAATCTTAGTGTCATCTTTTGACTCCTTAAAATTATGATCAGGGAAAAGGTTTTCTAATTGATTTTTTAAATCCATTATTTCTTTAACAGACCTAATTCTACTAGTCTTTCATTTAAAAAGTCTCCAGCTGTAATATCATTAAATGACTTAGGATATTCTTCACAAATACAAGATTCCAATACATTTAACTTCATATCACTTACAGGATGCATAAAAAACGGAATAGAATATCTAGACTTTTTAAGTAATTCTTTATCTGGATTTACTACTCTATGAACTGTGGATTTTAACAAATTATTTGTATGCCTAGAGAGCATATCACCAATATTAATCATTAATTCATTTTTTTGTGCCACAGCATCAATCCATTCACCATTAGAATGTTGAACTTGTAACCCTTTTCCATGTGCACCCATCAGCAATGTAATTAAATTTATGTCTCCATGAGCAGCAGCTCTAACTGCTTCCTTAGGATCTTCAAGAATAGGAGGGTAATGGATAGGTCTTAAAATAGAATTTCCATTATGGATATATTGATCAAAATAATTTTCATCTATTTTTAAATATAATGCCAGAGCTCTTAAAACATATTTAGCAGTTTTTTCAAGTGTAACATATACTTCTTTGCCAACTTCATTAAATTCAGGTAATTCATCAACAGATATATTTGGAAAATAATTGTATTTATTTTTTTCTTCTTCATCAATATATTGACCAAAATGCCAATATTCTTTTAAATCTCCATGTTTACTTCCTTTAGCACTTTCTTTTCCAAAAGCAACATAACCTCTTTGACCAGAGTACTCAGGGTGTTCATATTTTGTTTTAACTTCATCGGAAAGATTGAAAAACAATTTAATTTGGTTATATAATTTCTCAATAAGTTCATCGGACAAAAAATGTCCCCTTACTGCACAAAATCCAATCTCTTGAAAAGCGCCTCCAATTGTTTGAATAAATCTTTCTTTTTTTTCTAAATTATTACTTAGAAAATCTCTAAGATCTACTGATGGTATATTGTTCATAATGACAATCTTTATTGGTATTTTACAAATATACAAAATGTTGATAATTAAATTTTTGACTCTTTAATTATATATGAAAAATCATAGCTTTATTTAGCTATAATATTGCTATTTTTATACTGATCTATAGATTAGAGTTTTCAATGAATTATCAAAAAACTTCAATAAAAGCAACGCAACATTTAGAGTTATACACTTCAATGTTAAAATCCCGAATGATTGAAGAAAGAATGCTCGTTTTACTTAGACAGGGAAAAATTTCAAAATGGTTTTCAGGAATAGGGCAAGAAGCAATATCTGTTGGAGTAACATTAGCTTTAGAGAATGATGAATATATTCTTCCGATGCATCGAAATTTAGGTGTCTTTACTTCTAGAAACATACCACTTAATAGGTTGTTTTCTCAATGGCAAGGCAAACCTTCTGGTTTTACAAAAGGGAGAGATAGATCCTTTCATTTTGGCACAAATGAGTACAATATTGTAGGTATGATTTCGCATTTAGGGCCTCAATTAGGGGTTGCAGACGGAATTGCATTATACCATCTACTAAATAAAAACAAAAAAGTTACGGCAGTCTTTACAGGCGAAGGAGGAACTAGTCAAGGAGATTTTCACGAAGCGCTAAATGTTGCTTCTGTTTGGAATTTGCCAGTTATATTTATTATTGAAAACAATGGTTATGGTCTTTCAACACCTATAAATGAACAATATAATTGTAAAAATATCGCTGATAAAGGGGTAGGGTATGGTATTGAATCCCATATTGTAAATGGAAACAATATTCTTGATGTATATTCAAAGATATCTTCAGTAGCAGCTAAAATTAGAAAAAACCCTAAACCTGTATTAATAGAATTTAAAACTTTTAGGATTAGAGGCCATGAAGAAGCTAGCGGAGTAAAATACGTGCCTAAAGAATTAATTAATGAATGGAAAGAAAAAGATCCAATATCCAATTACGAATCATTTCTTACAGAATCTAAGCTTCTTACAAAAGATGACATAGCCGAAATTAAAAATAAATTTACTGAAGAAATAACCCGAAACTTAGAATTAGCTTTTAATGAACCACTTTTAAAACCAGATATAAACACTGAATTAAAAGAAGTTTATAAAGAACATTTATTTAAGCAAGTAAGACACTCTAAAAAAACATCTAATTTAAGATTTGTAGACGCTATTTCAGATGGTTTATTTCAATCAATGGAAAAGAATAATAATTTGGTTCTAATGGGGCAAGATATAGCAGAGTATGGTGGCGTATTTAAGGTTACTGAAGGTTTTGCTGAAAAGTTTGGAGTAGAAAGGGTTAGGAACACTCCTATATGTGAATCAGCCATTATTGAAGTCGCAATGGGACTTTCCATATGTAATACAAAGAGTATTGTTGAATTACAATTTTCAGATTTTATAAGTTCTGGATTTAACCCTGTTGTAAACTATTTAGCCAAGTCTTATTATAGATGGGAGCAAAATGCTGATATTGTTCTAAGAATGCCTTGTGGAGCTGGAGTAGGAGCAGGACCTTTTCATTCCCAAACAAATGAAGCTTGGTTTACCAAAACACCTGGATTAATTGTGTTATATCCAGCATTTCCCTATGATGCTAAAGGGCTTATAATATCAGCTATTGAAAACCCAAATCCTGTTTTATTCTTTGAACATAAAGCATTATATAGAAGTATAAGGCAAGAAGTGCCTAAGGATTATTATAATATACCTATTGGAAAAGCTTCAATCTTAAGATCTGGAAATAGTATTTCGATTATTTCTTATGGGGCAGCTATTCATTATGCTGCAGAAGTTTTAGATAAAAACCCTAATATAAGTGCAGATTTAATTGATCTTAGGAGCTTATGTCCATTAGATGTAGAAACTATAATAAATTCAGTAAATAAAACTGGTAAGGCAATTATTCTTCAAGAAGATTCGTTGTTTGGAGGTTTGGCCTCTGAAATTTCCTCTATAATAATGGAAAATTGCTTTGAATCATTAGATGCACCTGTAAGAAGAGTGGCAAGCTTAAACACTCCAATACCATTTGAGGCTAGCTTAGAAAAGCAATATTTACCTTATAGTCGATTTGAAAGTGAGCTAATTGACTTATTTAATTATTAGTCTGAATATTATTAGCAATTTCTGTTACTTCAGTTAAAACTCTTAAGAGATTACCACTCCATATTTTACTTATTTCTTCTTTTGTATAACCTCTTTTTAATAATTCCTTAGTAACATTAAATGTCTCAGATGCATCAGACCATCCCTGAATTCCTCCACCACCATCAAAATCACTGCTAATTCCTACATGATCTATACCTATTCTTTCAACCATATAATCTATGTGATCAACTAAATCTTTAACACTTACTAATTCAGTAGATATATCATCCCTTAAAAACCCAGCTAAAGCTACTGTTTGAACAACACCGCCATTTTTCTTAATCCAATCTAATTGTTCGTCATCTAAATTTCTTGAATGATTACATAAACTTCTTGCTGAAGAATGAGATGCAATAACAGGTGCACTGCTAATCTCTATCATTTGTCTTATAGCTTCTTTAGAAGGATGGGAAACATCAATCATTATCCCAAGTCTGTTCATTTCAAGAATTGCTTCTTTTCCTTTATCACTTAATCCGTTATGCATCCAATTTTGCCAACCATCACCATATGTGTTACCTTTCTCTCCTGTATTTGAGTCAGAGAATTGACTATGTCCATTATGGGCTAAAGACATATATCTTGCTCCAAGATTATAAAACTTTTCAATATTTGATAAATCTTCTCCTAAAGGATATGCATTTTCAACACCAATCATAGCAATCTTTTTTCCTTTTGCATTTATCTTATATACATCTTCTTCTGATAATGCAAGCTCAATCTGATCGGGCGCATATTCTTCTACAAGCCTATGAATTGCCTCAAACTTATCAATTGCATTTTTATATGCTCTTTTATATCCATTTTCATTTAATGAATCTTGGCCGGTAAAAACAATAAACCAAGCAACATCTAATCCTCCATCTATCATTTTTGGAAGATTTACCTGTGAGTCCGTATTTACCGTATAGTTATTCTGATCTGTGAAATTCCTTAAGTTAATATCGCAATGCGTATCAAGAGTTATTATTTCATTATGTATTTCCATTGTATTTTTTTCTACAATAATTTCATCTTGATATACTATAAAAAAAGTAATAATAGCAAGAACAATAACTATAATATGATTTTTCTCTTTTGACAATTTGAATATAACTTATTACTAAATACACAATTAAGATAAAATTTTTCGCTTAAAAATTGTTAAATAACTAAGAAAAGTTGTTATTTTTGCAAATCTTCATAAATTAAAATGATAGTAAAAAACGACAAAGATTTGTACACCTATCAAAAGGGAGCAATTTTTAAAATCTTTAAACGATTTGATACTGCTGCTTCTGATTATCATTTGCTATATCAACTTCCTACAGGTGGAGGAAAGACCATAATTTTCTCTGAAATAGTAAGACAATATCTTAAAAACCATACCAGTAGAGTAGTGGTAATGACACATAGAATTGAACTGTGTAATCAAACTTCTAAAGTGCTAACAGAGTTTGGAGTAGAAAATAAAATTATTAACAGTAAGGCTTCTTTAGATGATCAAGAAGATTATAGTTGTTTCGTAGCTATGGTAGAAACATTAAACAACAGACTCCTTGATGATAAGCTTGATATTTCAAATGTTGGTCTTGTAATAATTGATGAAGCTCATTATAATTCATTTACAAAACTTTTTAAATTTTTTAACACATCATTTATTTTAGGAGTAACAGCAACTCCATTAAGTTCAAATATAAATCTTCCTATGAATGATAATTATGACGAATTAATTGTAGGTGAATCTATAAAAGAATTGATTTATAATAAGTTCTTGGCAAAAGCTGATTTATTTACATATAATGTTGGTTTAACATCGCTTGTTGTTGGTGCAAATGGAGATTATACAGTTAAATCATCTGAGGACCTTTATACAAATAATGATATGCTCTCTAAATTAGTTCTAGCATATGAAGAAAAGTGTGTTAATAAAAAAACATTGATTTTTAATAATGGAATTAATACATCTCTAATTGTTTATGATACTTTTAAAAATGCTGGGTTTGATATTAAGCATTTAGACAATACTGCAACAAAAAAAGAACGAGCTAATATTTTAAAATGGTTTAAAAAAACACCCAATTCGATTCTAACATCAGTCAGTATTTTAACAACTGGATTTGATGAACCCACAGTTGAGAGTATTATTATTAATAGAGCTACGAAATCCTTAACATTATATTACCAAATGATTGGAAGAGGATCAAGAATTTTAGATAATAAATTAACATTTGATGTAATAGATTTAGGAAATAATTTCTATAGGTTTGGTCAGTGGGGATCAGATATAAATTGGCAACAAATTTTCAAATTCCCAAATAATTACTTAGATAGTGTTATTTCAGATGAGGAAATTGAAGGTCGTTTTACATATGAAATGCCTGAAGAAATTCAATCACTTTTTTCAAATTCAGAAAATTTATACTTTAATGTTAATGAGGTTTATGTTGATTCTATAAGAAATGGTAAGTCCTCAAAAATTGTATTACAAAAAGCTATTGAACATCATTCAAAAATGTGTGTAGAAAATTCTGGAGATGTTTATGACGCACTAAGCCTAGTTAAGGAGCTTAATGATGATGTAGATCATTTAATAAAGAGGTATTCTAAATGTATTAGTAAAAGCACTCCTAATTTTCTTGAATGGCTAACTGATGAATACAAGAAGAGATTAAGAACATATATAAGAATTAATTTCGATGAAGTTAAAAACCTGGTTCATTAAAAAATTAAATGTTTATGACTGGACTTGAGATTTATTATTATTTTATCGCAGCATTTTATACAATTTTACCTCCAATATTTATTGTCGGTTACATTTATAGGAAAGACTTGTATGACAAAGAACCTGGCAAGATAATAAGAAAATGTTTTTTGTACGGTATTTTAATTGCAATGCCTGTAGGATTTTTAGAAATATTTATAGAGAAGACAGGAATTTTTGCTGAAAGCATATTTCTTTATTCATTTTTTGGTGTAGCACTAATAGAAGAAGGAGGAAAGCTATATGCTCTAATGAAGTACCCTTTCAAACTAAAGGACTTTAACGAGCCTTATGATGGGATATTATACTCTGCAACTATTGGCTTAGGTTTTGCTTTTATTGAGAATATTTTATACGTATTAGGTAATTTAGATATGGCAAGAGAGATAGCAATGGGTAGAATGTTTACTGCAATTCCTGCTCATGCTGCATTTGGAGTTTTAATGGGTTATTTTGTAGGCCTAGCAAAATTTGATTTAAAAAACAAAACTAGGTTAGTAATCACAGGGCTTGTTATTGCGACATTAACTCATTGTCTCTATAATTATTTTATATTCAAATTCAGCAATTCAGTATATATGCTTTTTACTTTTGTTGTATTAATCATTGCATTATATTTATCAAAAATTGCGATAAAAAAGCATCAAGATAATTCACCTTTTAAAAATTAATATTATGAAAAAACTATATTTAATTCTAATTGCAACTACTTTAATTATAAGTTGCGAAAACAATAAAAAAGCAGAAACCGTTACTGTAAAACAAGAAATCTCAATTGTTGATCCAGATATATCGATAGGAGTAAGAGGAAATTGTGGAATGTGTAAAACTACAATTGAAAAGGCTGCACTTTCTGTTGATGGAGTAGAGGAAGCTTCTTGGAGTACAGCAACAAAAATTCTAGACATAAAAACAAAATCTAGTTTAGATTCAATTGCAATTAAAATTCATCAAGCTGTAGCAGATTCTGGATACGATACTGAGCTAATGACTTCAACAGAGGAGTCTTACAACAGTTTACCTGGATGCTGCCAATATAATAGAGAAATGGTAATAACAAATAATAATTAAATCGTGTTAAGATTTACGTTTATTTATCTTTTACAAATCACATTTATTGGTAGTTTCTTATTCGTCGTTTCATGTAAGGGGGATATTGGCTACATATCACCTGGAAATGATCCTAATTTCACTATAATAAGTCACTCAGATCAAGGTTTTTCAACAACTAATAGAAAAGTCTCTGTTTTTGGTGTTGACATATATGCTGTTTCTGAAGTAAATGATGAGAAACTACTACATGCGACTAATGTTTTGGCACAATATTTAGATAATAATGAAGATGGAAATGTTGACAATAATCAAGTTCACGACAAAATGATTGAAAATAAGGCATTTATAATTATGTGGAAAGATGATAATGATTTAGATATTGACCCTCCAAATGATAGAATTGGACAAGACTTAGGTGATGATGAAACCAACCCAAATTTTGTTATAAATAATAAACAGGGGCAATTTGATGCTTCATTAGAAGAAATATGGCATATAATCAGTCATTCTGGCTACGCATATGCTTATCCTGAGGTTTTTGGAGAAAACCCTGGAACTTCTTTAACTAATGCTATGGATATAGCTAGAGGAGGTTTTTTTACAGAAATACCTAATTCATATCCATCTAGTGCATGGTATTCATATTATGATTACACATGTGAATACGACTGTATGGCCGCTGAATACTTTTACTGGGCAATTACATCAATTCTAGGAGCTCAGGAAAATAGGCTAAACGAAATTGGTGATGAATGGATCCTAAATACTAGCGAACTTGTAGAAACTGTTGATACCGCTATATACTCATTATTAACGACGGATGAATATAACTTTCCTACAGAACTACCTGACGGTTCTTACAGACATTAAGAATACCAGATAAAGTGTTCTATAATTTATATTATGTAAAATAGGATTTATTCCTATAATAGAATTAGTTCTTTATTATTCTATGTGTTTCTGCCCTATTATTAAATCTTAGCGTAATCAAATAAATACCATTCATAAATGAACTAATGTTAATAGGTTCGTCAATGATGGCTTTGCCTTCTAAAATTAGCTTAGAATTTAAATCATATATTTTATAACTAATATCTCCATTATAGTTATATCCACTTAAAATTATAGAATTATTGGAAGGATTTGGGCTTATAGTAAATAGCTTTTCAATATTATTATTTCCAGTTAATGTATTAGTATAGCAATTTTCAGCTACTGAAAATTCTGTTTTTATTAACTCACTAATCTTATTATCAGAAAAGCTTTCATTAGTTGTATGATTAAAGAATGTAGCATCAATAGCTTGGTCATCAGCTCCTAAATAATCTTGTAATAAAGTGCCAATTGTTTGTCTATAGTCATATTGAAAAGTTTGTATCTGCCAATTATTGTCTTCTGATGCCTCTGTTAAGTCAACATTTACTCCTGACACTCCCCCATTTACAGGGTGACCAAAGACAAACATTGGAGCAATTTCTCCATGATCGGTACCTAAATTTCCGTTTTCTTTAGCTTTTCTTCCAAATTCTGAGAAAGTAAGACCCACAACATCATCTTGAAATCCTTGAGATTGAATGTCTTCCATAAATTGACTGATAGCTCCATCTATTTCTGTCAATAATTCATTATGTGTGCCTATAATATCATTTCCAGATTGAATTTGACTAAAATGAGTGTCAAAACCACGCAACTTAACAAGATATACTTTTGATTCTAAACCACCACTAATTAATCTAGCAACTGTTTTTAATTGGTCAGAGATATCTGTATCCTGATAATCTGCATTATTAACGCCATTATTAAATGCATTTGAAATTGCTTCAGAATAAGTGTTTGACAACTGGTCATTTTCTATTATATATTGAAGTTCTATCCCATAGTGTGAGTCTGGAATATAAGTTGGAGGCTGCCCTCCTAACCCACTTAATACTGAGTAAAATCCAGATGCATCTTGACCTTCTATATTAATAGCTAATCCATGTTCGGCTTCTCCATGAAATCCAAGTGATCCACTTTTAGAACCTATTTCAACACCTAATGGAAATGACGATTCTACAAGGTCATAATAGTATGATTCCATAAATCTACCTATCCAACCAGAATCTCCACCATTTAACCAACTATTTCCATCATTTCCTGTATTATATATATCAGTTGATGCAAAATGACTCTTGTTTTGTGAAGGATAACCTACAGATTGCAATATTCTTAAAATTCCTTGATCATATATGTTTTTTAAACCAACTAATGCTGGATGTAGTCCTAATTGTTGATTATCCGATAATGTAGTATCAAGAGTTATAAATGAGTTTGAACCAGAATCTGGTATCCTTAAAGTTGGTCGTAAATTACTATATAGATCATAATTATTTAAAGGAATAACAGTGTTTAGCCCATCATTTCCTCCTGCTAAATTGATTAAAACTAATTTTCTATTTGTAATATTGCACCCTAGGAAACCTTCTGCAACTTTCAGAGCTGAAGTTATTTCATACGGGAAAAGCCCCAATGCTGATGCGCTACTAGTAAGTTTTATAAAATTTCTTCTTTTCAATTTTTAAATAGTTACATTAATTGGTATTCTGGTGCATTAATCATTGCACCAATTAACAAATCTAATCTGTTTTTAACTGTTGTGTTTTCACCTGTAGCTAAATATTCATCCCAAGTATCTGTCCAGTAATATGAAGGATAGTCCTCAAGTATTAATTCAGCAAAATAATTAACTCTATCTTCATCTATAGGATTAGGGTATAGAATATTTGCTATTTCATCTATCAAATAATAAATATTTCCAGGATTAGCAGAAGTGTTTTCAACAAAGGAAACAGTATCTAATTCTGAGCCAAATTGACCATTTCCGCCAAGTTTATTTCTGCCAGTAATTAAACATTCTATTAAACGGTATCTAGCTAGTATTGTACTTGAAGAAAACCAATGTCTATCAAAATCTGGGCTCTGATAAATCGCAGGGTGACCAGCAACCGTATCAGGAGCAAAAAGATTCATACCACTCATTGGGAAATAAGAATTACGTAGAAAATACATAGCAAATTTATAATAATTCTCCATATCATCCTCTGGACTAGGAATACTAAATCCTAAATTTGTAATAGTTGATGATAGTAATTGTACTGGCGACTTTACTATTGACCCTAATATTTCATCTGTAGAATCAGAATCTGCAGCATCAAAGAAATGCTGAGATTTAAGTAACCTCTTTACAACTGGCAATATATTATAATTTTCTTGATATAGTTGCTGAGCTAATGGTAATAATATGGTATTTTCAACTTCTTGATCCCATTCACTTTTAACAAAAAATCTATATAGTTTTTTTACATATGCCAAGGCTGTCGCTTCCTTATTAAAAACCATATCAACAAATTCATGTAATTCGTTAAATATTGTTTCTTCAGAATTACCACCAGTTAATTCATAATTATCAAATGCATAGCTAAATGTTTTTACTCCTTGATCATGTTGATTAATAGAAAGTCTTCCCATTGGAATATTAGTGTCGGGATCAATTATACTTCTATCAAGCATGGTTTTAAAACCTGAAAAAACTTTTGCAGTTTCTATAACATCTTGCTCAGTATAAGTGGTATAATCCCCTTCTCCAACCTGCTCTCCTTTAGTTATAGTAAATAACTCGAGGAATTCTCTTGCATAATTCTCATTAGGATTGTTAGCATTATTTTGAGTGTTATCTAAATAATTTAGCATTGCATTATCCAATGTTATTTTTTTAGCTAATTCTCTTAAATTTCCTTCAGAATAAAATTCAAGTAATCTTAGGTGATCATAAAAGTAGTGTGAAGCCCCAACATCTCCACTAGCTATTGTAAAAGTTGTATGAAGAAAAAAGGTTAGCTTATCTTTTAAATTAGCCCTATTTATCATGTTATACCACCACCAAGCTGATAACAACCCTCTTTTTCTTCCTTGATTTTGAATATCAGGCGGATAAATACCTGAAGAAAGCCAATAACCGTGTGGGGCATCTAATGGTAATGGATCATATGGTTCATTATAGGTTATAGTGTCATCTAAAAGCAATTGATCAATAGCATCAGCAGCAGTTAAATTAGACATCTCACTTAATAAAACATTGTTATAGTGGAATAAGCACCTTCTAAGTAGATGTTTCGCTCTTAATTGACCTAGATTTGAAGTTAATGGGTCAAGAGACATATTCGTTTATTTACTATTGTTTTTTTCTATATAAACAGAAGTTGAAGGGAAAGCAAATTCACTGTTGTGTTTATTAACTATTTCAATAATACTATAATTAATTTTCTGCTGTGTATCAATTAAATCTTCCCATTCAGGACTATTTACGTAATACAATACCATAATATCCAAAGAACTTCCTCCAAAACTTAAAAATCTAACTCTTCCATCTTCATTTGTCATTGGATGATCATCTACTAGTTTTTGAATATCATTTACTATATTTTTAATTTGTTCTATTGTAGTATCATAAGTAAGACCAATATTAAACTTTACTCTTCTTACAGGCCTGACACCTAAATTATCTAATTCCGTATTAATAATATTCTTGTTTGGAACTGTTACTATACTTTTATCAAATGTTCTGATTCTGGTGCTCCTAAAGCCTACTTTTTCTACCTTTCCTGTAACACCCCCTAGAGTAATAACATCTCCAACAGCAAAAGGCGTATCAAAAAAGATAGTAAATGATCCTAATAAATTTTCTATACTTTCTTTTGAAGCCAGAGCAATAGCAACACCCCCTACTCCTAGCCCAGCAACTAATGCAGTGATGTTTACATTAAATACATTTCCAAGGATTATTACTGCCGCAAAAATAAATACTAAAACCTTTGTAAGATCAATAGCAAAAGGGATAAGCCCATCATCAACTTTACTTTCAGTCTGGGCAGCTTTATCTTTAAGCCTAACACCAATAAACTCCACAGATCTTAGAATAGTCCAAAAAATCGAACATATAACAGCTAGATAAAACCCTTTATTAATAACCATTTTCAATCCAAACTCAGAACTGTCAACTAAACCCCATTCATGTGGGAAATTAAGAGAATTTAATCCTATATATAAAATCATTAGTAAGAAAAAATAATAGAGAGGTTTTCTTAATAGTGATTTTAACATATCCCTCTCACTATCTGAGTCTTTACTGCCAAATAATTTATGTGCAATTTTTAGTAAATATGATATAATTGGTCTAGCTATAATTAAGCCAATTATAATTGCCAAAAAGAAGTATAAATAATCCTTAACAGAATTATTTAAAAATTCAATACTTAAAAATTCTAAATCCATATTCTTATGATTATACTCAAAAATAATAAAAATAATACGAACCATTTAATATTATAATTTTCTTTTAGCTCTAATTAAATATTTTGTATATTAATGCTCTTATATTCTTAATAATAAACTATATGAAAAATTTTAAATCAATTTTAGCTATTGTTATTCTTGCTGCAATAAGCTATTCATGCAATAATTCGGCTGTTCAGAAAATGATGCAAGAGCCTGAAAATCCAGGAATGGTGCAATACGAATCTAATCAAAAGCTTTATGATGAATCTTTTGATCTGTTTTGTGCTAATAATTTAGATGAGTTTATAAAAACTGTTTCTGAAGACGTATTATGGCATCCTCCACATGGAGATTCATTAACAAAATCTGATTGGAGTGCTGATATGAAAATGTGGCATGATCATTTTGAAAACTTTAAATTCACCAATAGACAATACTTCCCAGGAGTTGACGAATCCTTTGAACCAAATGGATCTGTTAGAGTTTATGGTGTATGGAGCTTTAATCACAAAGAAACAGGGATGGAATTTTCTGACCAAAAATGGTATTCCGTTGCTAATTTTAATGATCAAGGCCAACAAAATGAAATGTGGGAGTATTTTGATGCATCTTACTCCTTCTTAAAACTACTAGAAGCTTCACTTATAGAAACTGAAGAAGAATAATTAATACATAAGACTATGAAAAATTTTAAACTAATAATTACAATTATAATTCTTTCTGGAATTAGCTATTCATGTAATAACTCTGCTGTTCAAAGAATGATGGAAGAAGATCCTGAAAGAGCTGTTGGAATGTCAGACTGGGCAGGTGTTGAAGATATGAAATGGCATATAGGAACCCAAGAAGCTGTTGATTTAGCAAAAAACATGAACTCTGCATGGAGAGCGAGAGATTATGAAACTATGAGAACATTTATCTCAGACACTGCTAAAATTACTGCTACAAATGGTTTTACATTTACTAATGTTGATGAGTTTATTGAATCTCGTAAAAGAAGTGATTCAGCACGAAATTCTAGAGGCGCAACATTTGATTGGAGTACAACCAATATATTTTCTGTTGATTTAGATCCTTCCACTGGTGGGGAACATGTCCATGCAGATTACTATGGTATGTATAAAGAAGGTGATGAAGAAGATAATTTTAGAGTACTAAATAGATATTATATTATTGAAGGTAAAATAGTTGTGTGGAACTCTTACTGGCAAGACATAATAGAGCCTAAAAGTGAAGAAGAAGAAGAAGAAGAAGAAGTTGTAGAAGAAACTGAAGAATAATAACTAAATATATAAGAAATGAAAAATTTAAAATTAATTTTTACAATTGCAATACTTACTGCTTTTGTGTATTCATGCAACAATTCTGCTGTTCAAAGAATGATGGAAGAACCTGTAGAACCTGAAAGATCAGTTGGATTCACAAACTGGTCAGATGATGGAGCTGAATATAAATTCCATTTAGGAACTGATGAAGCTGTTCAAGTTGTAAGAGATCTTGATGAAGTCTGGACGAATCAAGATTGGGAAGGTGTAAGAGCAATGCTTTCTGATACTGCTAAATTTTATTGGAGAAATGGCAATGTACTTTCAGTTGATGAGTTTATGACTCAAATAAGTTCTGATAGCACAGGATCTGCTACATGGAAATTCAACGGAGCTTTTTCTGTTGATTTAGATCCAACAAGAGGCGGAGAGCATGTTCATGCTAATTTCTCCGTATCTACTAAAACTGATAGCATCATTGAAAACAGAGATCTTATCGAAAGATACTATATTATTGATGGAAAAGTTGTTACTTGGCATCAGTTTAGTCTTGATGTAAAATAATCCTTTATAACACTAAAAACAAAAAAGCACCTTTAAAGGTGCTTTTTTTATTATATAGTGATAGTTCTTAATTGTTTCCTAATATTAAAGGCAAGCCATCCTTTCCACTACCAATAACTACAACTTTAGAATTTGGAGATTGAGCAAGCTTTAAAGTTGCTTCGATTCCTTTATCTCTTAGAATATTTGAAGTTAAAGAAGCGGCCAATATTCTGTTTGCATCAGCTTTACCTCTTGCTTCAATTCTTTGTTTTTCAGCTTCTTTTTCTGCTACCTCCAGTTTAAAGTCATATTCTTCAGATGCTTGTTCTTGTTTTAGTTTTCTCTCAATTGCTTCATTAATCATCACCGGCAAGGTTATATCTCTTACTAAAATTTCATTTAATTGAATGTATTGATCTTCAACAATTTTTTTAGTCTCAATATAAATCTCTATTTGAATTGCATCTCTTTTTGTTGAATATAATTCTTGTGGGGTATATCTTCCTACGACACTTCTTGCAGCAGATCTTATCGCTGGTAAAAGTATCCTCTGCTTATATGCCTCACTTTTTTCTTGATGTAGTTTCCCTAAGTTTGGATAATCAGGCTGAAACCACGCTGAAGCCTCAAGCTTAATGTCTAATCCATTTGATGACAGTACATTCATTTTTTCAAAAACTTCTTGTTGTCTAACCTCATATATAAAGACTTTATTCCAAGGAAGTACGAGATGAAATCCCTCACCCATTGGTGGCTCATCAGTAACTACACCCCCTCCAAAAATTTTATATAAAACTCCTGCTTCTCCAGAGCCTACAGTTACAAATGATTTAGCTAAAATTAAGATGCTAAACGTTATGGTTATTAATAATGGTATTCCTATTCTTGGTATTTTATTCATTTTTTTGTTTTTAAATATTAATAATTTATGTTAGTAATCCCCCGTCGATGTTTAATACTTGTCCTGTTACATAGGATGACATATCACTGGCTAACCAAATACATGCATTAGCAACATCTGCAGGAGTTCCTCCTCTTTTAAGAGGAATAGAGTTTCTCCAATTTTCTATAATTTTTTCATCTAATTTTTTAGTCATTTCAGTTTCTATAAAACCTGGAGCAATAACATTACAGCGAATATTTCTTGAACCTAATTCTAATGCAATAGATTTTGAAAACCCAATAATACCTGCTTTTGAAGCAGCGTAATTTGATTGTCCTGCATTTCCTTTTACTCCTACAACTGAACTCATGTTTATTATTGACCCACTTCTTTGTTTTAACATGATTTTTTGAACAGCTTTTGTCATATTAAATACTGAGTTAAGATTAACCTTTATAACTTGATTAAAATCTTCCTCTTGCATTCGCATTAATAGATTATCTCTAGTAATACCAGCATTGTTAACTAATATATCAATACTGTCAAAATCTTTGATTATTTTTTCTACAAGCTCTATTGAATCATTATAATTAGCTGCATCTGACTGATAAGCTACAGCTTTTACTCCTAAACTAGTTAATTCTTTTTCAAATTCTTTAGCTAATTCTACAGATTTACTGAAAGTAAATGCAACATTGGCGCCATTTAATGCAAATTCTTTAGCTATCCCCTTCCCTATGCCTCTTGAAGCACCAGTTATTATTGCTGTTTTTCCTTTTAGTAATTTCATAAAAATATAGTTAAAATTAATAAAATATAATTTTATTAAGATAATATACTATGTACTTTTTTTCCAATCTCTGCAGGAGAATCGACTACATTCACGCCATAGTTGAGTAATATTTCCTTTTTAGCTTTAGCGGTATCATCAGAGCCTCCCACAATAGCACCAGCATGTCCCATTGTTCTACCACTTGGAGCTGTTTCTCCAGCGATAAACCCAACTACAGGTTTTTTACTATTACTCTCATTGTACCATTTAGCAGCTTCAGCTTCTAATTGTCCACCTATTTCACCTATCATAACTATACATTTTGTTTCGGAATCATTCACAAACATTTCCATAGCATCCTTGACAGTAGTTCCAATTATTGGATCTCCACCAATCCCTATTGCTGTACTTATACCAAAACCTTGTTTAACAACCTGATCTGCTGCTTCATATGTTAATGTGCCTGATTTAGATATAATACCAACTTTTCCTTTTTTAAATATAAACCCTGGCATAATACCAACTTTAGCTTCATCTGGAGTTATAACGCCAGGACAATTAGGTCCAACCATTATACATGAGAATTTATTTAAGTGGTTTTTAACCTTAATCATATCAGAAATTGGAATGCCTTCAGTAATAGTAATTATAACTTTAATTCCAGCTTCTGCTGCTTCTATAATTGCCTTAGCTGCATAAGCTGGAGGAACAAATATTATACTTGTGTCTGCTTGCAATTCATCTACTGTTTCTTTAACTGTATTAAAAACTGGTCTGTCAAGATGTATTTGACCTCCCTTTCCTGGAGTTACTCCAGCTATAATATTGGTTCCATACTCAATCATTTGACCAGCATGGAACGTCCCTTCTTTTCCTGTAAGTCCTTGAACAATTACTCTAGAATTTTTATCTACTAATACACTCATTAATTATATATAATTATAAAATTACTCTTTAGCTCTTTCTTTATACTGTCCTTTAATGGAATCCACTTTTATCTTATCCCCTTCATTGATAAATAAAGGAACATTAACTACTGCCCCTGTCTCTAATGTAGCAGGTTTTGTTGCATTTGTAGCTGTATTGCCTTTTACTCCAGGTTCTGTAGAAACAACTTCAAGTACCACATTGGCAGGCATGTCTACAGATAATGGTATTCCATTCTCTGAATTTGTAATTACAGTAACAATTTCACCTTCTTTCATTAATTGAGAATTGTCTAATAATTTTTCTTCAATAGAAATCTGATTATAATCATCTGTATTCATAAAATGATACATATTATTATCATTATATAAATATTGAAATTTATTTGTCTCTACTCTAACAACATCTATCTTATGACCGGACGAGAATGTATTGTCTACTACTTTTCCTGATGTTAAACTTTTTAATTTCGTTCTTACAAAAGCGGGGCCTTTCCCAGGTTTAACATGTAAGAATTCTATAATTTTATATATGTCGTGATTATGTTTAATACATAGCCCGTTTCTAATATCAGAGGTATTACTCATTATCTTCTAACTTGATTTGATATATCCTTTCATAATACCCCTATGTGAGTTTCTTATGAATTGAAGTATTTCATCTCTTTCATTAGAAGCTTCCATTTCAGCCTCTATAATTTCACAAGCCTGAGTATTATTGTAGTTTTTTTGATATAAAAGCCTATAAATGTTTTGAATTTCTTTTATTTTTTCGGATTTAAACCCTCTTCTTCTTAGACCAACAGAATTAATACCAAGATAAGACATAGGTACTCTAGCGGCTTTAACATATGGAGGCACATCTTTTCTCACTAAACATCCACCAGTAACAAATGCATGATTCCCGATTGAACAGAACTGATGCACTGCAGTTAATCCCGAAATTATCACATAATCCCCAATAGTAACATGACCCGCAAGAGTTGTGCTATTTGAAAAGATACAATTATCTCCAACTATGCAATCGTGAGCAATATGACTATACGCCATTATTAAACAATTATTACCAACAACTGTTTTATTTCTATCATTAGTTCCTTTATTTATAGTAACACATTCTCTTACTGTTACATTATCTCCTATTTCAACATATGTTCTCTCATTATTATATTTTAAATCTTGAGGAATCCCAGATATTACTGCTCCAGGAAATATATTACAGTTTTTCCCAATTCTTGCACCATCCATTATTGAAACATTTGATCCTATCCAGCTACCCTCTCCAATTACAACATCTGCATCTATAGAGGTGAATGGTTCAATAACTACATTTTTTGCAATTTTTGAGTCGGGATGAATATATGATAACGGTTGTTTCATGTTTACTTAACTTTTGTTATTTGGGCTGTTAGCTCCGCTTCTGCGCATAATCTGTCATTTACAAAAGCTAATCCTTTCATGTGACAAATTCCTCTTCTAACAGGGTTTCGCAAGTTACATTTAAAAATTATAGTATCCCCAGGAAAAACTTTGTTTTTAAATTTAACCTTATCAATTTTTGCAAAAAATGTTAAATAATTCTCAGGATCAGGAACTTTTGACAATACAAGTATTCCGCCAATCTGTGCCATTGCCTCAACTATTATAACTCCTGGTAAGATAGGATATTCTGGAAAATGTCCTTTGAAAAAATATTCATCTGATTTAATATGTTTTAACCCAAGTATACTATTGTCATTCAACTCATAAACCTCATCAATAAACAAAAAAGGATGCCTGTGTGGTAAAATTTCTTTTATCTTTTTTGAATCCATTATGGGTTTTTTTCCTTCTATTTTTGGAGCCTTACCTATTTTTGATTCTTTCTTTCTTTCTTTTAAAGCTTCTTCTATTACAGAACTCATTTTCCTAGCGAATTCTGTATTTATATAATGTCCAGGTTTAGTAGCAATTACTCTTCCTCTAATCTTAGTGCCAATTAATGCTAAATCACCAATAACATCCAATAGTTTGTGGCGAGCTGCTTCATTAGGGTAATGGAGAGTTAGATTATTAAGTATACCATTTGGATTCACTTTTATCTCTTTTCTATTAAATGCTTTTTTTAGTTTCTCCATTGTAGAATTTGATAAAGGCTTATCCACATAAACAATAGCATTATTTAGGTCTCCACCTTTAATTAAACCTTTATTAAGGAGCATTTCTATTTCATGTAAAAAACTAAATGTTCGTGAATCAGATATATCTTCTTTAAAGTTTTTTATCGAACTCATTGTTGCGTTTTGAGTTCCTAGAACTTTTGTGCCAAAATCAACCATTGTTGTTATTTGATATTCACTTGAAGGAATTACTGTTATTTCACTACCACTTTTTGGATCCCTATATGATATAATATCTCTTACAACAAATTCTTTTCTTTTTTCACTAAGTTCTTTTTTTCCTGCAGATTCAAGAGCTTCAACAAAGTACTTTGAAGAACCATCCATTATGGGAGGTTCAGAGGCATCTAGTTCTATTTTAACATTATCTATTTCTAATCCCACAAGAGCTGCTAAAACATGTTCGCATGTTTGAATTGTTACGTTATTTTTATTTAAAAATGTTCGCCTATCTGTATTAAAAACATATTTAATATTTGCTTCAATTACTGGTTTTTCTTTAAGATCAATTCTTGTAAATGTATATCCATTATCTGCATCGGCTGGTTTAAAAGTTATGTTAACTTCTTTACCAGTATGTATTCCAACCCCTCTTAATGAGATTGGGGTTTTTATGGTAGTTTGATTATCGTTAGTTAGAACTATCATTTTTTCTTTTTTAGATTTTCAATGTCCTTTACATATTTATCTAAATTCTTGAAGTGAACATATGATTTATTAAAAGCTTTTTCCTCAAATGCTGGACTCCCTTTAATTATTGAACCATCTTTAACGCTTTTGAAAACACATGCTTTTCCATTAATTTTAACATTGTCTCCAATTGTTATGTGTCCTACCATACCTACATGTCCTCCAATTTGACAATTCTTTCCAATTTTTGTTGAACCAGCTATTCCACATTGAGCAGCCATAACCGTATTTTCACCTATAACTACATTATGTCCTATCTGAACCAGATTATCAAGCTTTACTCCACTATTTATAATGGTTGAACCCAATGTTGCTCGATCAATTGTAGTTGAAGCACCTATCTCAACATTGTCTTTAATTATTACATTTCCTATTTGAGGAACTTTTTGAAATTTACCCGAACTATCTGGAGCAAACCCAAATCCATCAGAACCAATAACAACATTTGAGTGTAAAATACAATTTTCACCTATTTCGCAATCTTTGTAAATTACAGCTCCGGGATGTATAATTGTATTGCTTCCAATAGAAACATTATTACATATATTAACATTATTTAGTATAATTACATTCTTGCCAACATTAACATTTTCACCAATAGAAGAATAATTGCCAACTGAAACATTTTCTTCAATCTTTGCTGTTTCTGAAATTATAGCAGAATCTTTTATTCCAAAACTACTTACAGAGCCAGTATCAAACTTATGTAGTAATTTAACAAAAGCCATATATGAATCCTCTACTCTAATTAAAGTAGCATTGATATCTTTAGTAGGCTCAAAATTCTTATTAACAATTATTATCGAAGCTTTTGTTCTATATACCCATGGTATATACTTTTTATTTCCTAAAAAAGTTATTGATCCCTTAGTTGATTCTTCAATTTTATCCAATGAATCAATATCAACTGAGGAATCTCCTTCGATTTCTCCATTTAATATTTTTGCTATTTCTATTGCACTAAATTTCATTGCATGCAAAATTAGGGAATTTCAATAAATTCATTGTTAATGTATTCACAAAAGTTTAATGGTAATAATTATGTAAATTTACGCTTTGTAAACTTATATACTTGTATAGATGATTAAAACAAAAATTTTATGGGTTGATGATGAAGTAGACTTATTAAAACCTCACATAATTTTTTTAGAAAACAAGGATTTTTTGATTCAAACTTGCAATAATGGATCTGATGCTGTAGAAATGATTAGGAATGAGAATTTTGATGCTGTTCTTTTAGATGAAAATATGCCTGGATTAAATGGGATTGAGACTCTTACTCTTATGAGGGATATTAGCTCTAATATTCCTATAATCATGATAACTAAAAGCGAAGAAGAAAACATAATGGATGATGCTATTGGGAACAAAATTTCAGATTATTTAATTAAACCTGTAAATCCAAAACAAATTTTTTTAAGCTTAAAGAAGAATTTAAATAACAGGGAAATTATTTCAGATACAACTATTTCAGGTTATCAACAAGAATTTAGAAATATTTCGATTGAACTTTTAGATATAGACTCAATTAAAGGATGGGTAGATATGTATCTCAAGTTAGTCTCCTGGGAGATAAAATTAGAAGAGAATAATGATGACACAATGATGGAGGTACTAATATCTCAAAAAAATGAAGCTAATAGATTGTTTGCAAAATTTATTGAGAATAATTATCAACAATGGGTAAATAATAAATCATCTAGCCCAATACTCTCTAATTCCCTAATTAAAGACAGATTAGTGAAGGAATTATCTGATTCAAAGCCTACTTTATTCTTAGTAATTGATAATTTAAGATACGATCAATGGAGAGTTATCGAGCCATTGATTAATAACTACTACAATAAAATTCATGAAGAGGCTTATTTTAGCATTCTGCCAACAACTACACAATATTCAAGAAATTCTCTTTTTTCTGGATTAATGCCTTCTGAAATAGAAAAAAATCATCCTAATTATTGGAAAAATGATTCTGATGAAGGCGGTAAGAACCTTTATGAAGAACAGCTCTTAAAAGATAATCTAAAGAGATTAGGATATAGTAATATCTCCTGTGAATATAACAAAATTACTAATCTTAAAAATGGACAAAAATTATCGGCTAATTTAAAAGCTAAATTGAAAAATGATTTAACTGTAATTGTCTACAATTTTGTTGATATGTTATCACATTCAAAAACTGAAATGGAAATAATAAAAGAATTGGCATCAAATGATAAAGGATATAGATCATTAACATTAAGTTGGTTTAAAAACTCTCCCCTATTTGAAATTATCAAAAAGGGATATGAATATGGCTTTAAGTTAGTAGTAACAACTGATCATGGAACAATTAATGTGAAGAACCCTTCAAAAATTATTGGTAATAAAGAGACAAGTCAAAACCTCAGATATAAAACTGGAAGGAGTCTCACTTATAACAACAAAGAAATTATTTCATTTGATAATCCTAATGATATTCTTCTACCTAGTATTTCAATAAATAGCTCATATGTATTTGCAAAAGAAAACACATACCTAGTATACCCTAATAACTATAATTATTATGTCAATTTTTTTAGAGACACCTATCAACATGGAGGTATTTCTTTAGAAGAAATTATAATTCCCTATGTTGTGTTAATGCCGAAAATTAAAAAATGACAAAAGACATTAATTATTCAATTGAAGAAATTGATAAGACAGCTAAGATAGTTTTATCGTTAAATCCCTCTGCAAAAATATTTATTTTTAATGGAGAGATGGGTTCAGGAAAAACTACTATAATCAAGGCTTTAATAAAGGAGTTAGGGTATGAAGGAACTGTTAGCAGTCCTACATTCTCTTTAATAAATGAATATTTCAATGGCAATAAAATATACCACTTCGATTTTTATCGTATTAAAAGTAGAAATGAATTATTAGATATAGGAATAGATGAATATATCAGCAGAAATGATTGGTGTTTTATTGAATGGCCTAGCTTAATTGCAGATATGCTTCCAGATAAGTATATTGAATTAAATATAGATGTTATTTCAAATGATGATAGAAAATTAAGGATTAACTATTAGCTATTTATTTATGAATTTTTATAAGAGATTAATGTTTTTTTCATCTGGATTTGTTATTGGTCTATTAATCCTATCCTTTTTTTTAATTGGTAAAAGAACCTCATGTAGCTATCTACCTAATGATAGAGTTATAAAAAACATTAACACAAAAAAAATAATTTATGCTGAGTTCTCTGATACAATGACCACATCAGATTCAATCTTAATAAAAAAAGTTATTTCTAGTGGTAGGGTTAATTTCTCTAAAAGTAAAACAAGACTAGACTCTTGTAATTATTATCATATTGAAAATAAAATAGATGGGAAAAAATATATGGTATTAGTAAATAATTGTGATGAATATGTATTGGTAGATAAGTTTAGAAAATTGAATTAATTATCTGACTCCAATCTTCTTCTTTTTATTTCTTTACTTATTAGTTTTAATTCTCTAGAAGTCTGACCAGAGACAGAGGTGTTTTCGTCTAATCTTCTAATTAAGTATGGAACAACTTCTTTAACTGGCCCATATGGTAAATATTTACTCACATTATATTTGTTTATAGCTAAATTAAAACTGATATGATCACTCATTCCATATAATTGGCTAAACCATACTCTTTTATCATTATTTTTTATTACATGTTTGTTCATTATTTCAGTAGCCAAAAGATTACTTCTTTCATTATGAGATCCAATAAATAGATTAAAATCATTGATATTATTAAAAATAAAACTCATGCACTTATTAAAGTTTTCATCTGTTTTTGCCTTTGTTTCACAAATTGGAGATTTATAATTTTTAGATTTAGCTCTTCTTCTTTCTTTTTCCATATAAGCCCCCCTAACTAATTTGATGCCTATCTTTATATTTGATTTAGAAAGTCTTTTATGTAAGTCGGATAAATATTCAAAGCGATCTGTTCTATATGCTTGTATAGTGTTATATACAATGCATGATGAATTATTATACTTAATCATTAGCTTTTCAATTAGTTCATCTATTGGTTTTTGAATCCAACTCTCTTCAGCATCTATTAAAATCGATATTCCACTTTCTGCAGCAGAATTACATATCTTATCATATCTTTGCTCAACTCTTTGCCATTCATCAATTTCATTTTCATTTAAACTATCATTATTAGCCTTTTTTAGGTATAAATCAAATCTTCCAACAGCTGAAGGCTTAAATACTATAAAAGATGATAGAGACTCTTTTTCACTTAAGTCAATTAAATCTAATGTTTTGTTTAAAGCATGTTCGTAATTACTTTCTGTATTAACCCCTTCAATAGAGTAATTTAATATACATCTTATATTATTCTCATTTAGTTTATTTATTACTCTAAAACATTCTTTTTCATTTTCTCCACCACAGAACTGTTCAAATATTGTTTTTTTAATCAGCTTATCTATTGGGAAATTTATTTTTATTAATAAGTTTAAAAAGTACTTTCCTATAAAGGTCAGTGATGGGTATGATAGTAATTTAAACAATAAATAAGCCCTTCTTAGCTCATAATTTGATTTATAGCTAAATGCTATCCTTGTATCGTCAAAATTCCTTAAAACGTTCATTACATCCATTTATTTACACAAATATATCTAGAAGAATACTGTATTTTAAATAAATGTTATAATATTTTTAATTGAATAAATTTTAAATCAATATTATTGGGAAGAATAATGAAGCTGTAATCAGAAATTACTTTGATTTTTATCCGTAAAAATTGAATGCATAAGTCTTTGTTTATCACTTATACTTTCCTCTAGTGAAATCATAGATTCAGATCTGTAGACTCCATCAATTTCATCAATACTAAATATAATATTCTTAGCATGAGTTGTACTTCTAGATCTTATTTTACAATAAATATTAAATCTTCCAGAAGTAACATGTGCAACTGTAACATTGGGAATTTGCTTAAGTCTTTCAAGTATAAACTTAATTTGAGACGTATTATTTATCAATAGCCCTACATAAGCAGTAAAAGTATAACCAAGTTTTTTCCAATCTACGATTAGGGAAGAACCTTTTATTATTCCTATTTCTTCCATTTTTTTTACCCTAATATGCACGGTTCCTGCAGATATATATAGTTTTTTTGCAATATCAGTATATGGAATTCTTGTATTCTCAACCAACATGTCAAGAATTTTGTGATCAATATCATCCATTTTAAGTTCTTTTGCCATATTTATAGGTATTATTTAAAGTTATATTAATAAATATACTGTTTTTTTAAGAAATCTGTAAAAAATCTATAATAACATTATATATAATATGACCTTATATTAATTATTTACAGAATACAATAAAAATTATAACAATATATTTACTACCAATTGTAAACAAATATATCCGATAAAGTTACATCGATAAATATATTTTATATAAATTATTATAATATATTATAAATCAATTAGTTATAATATTTAACCTAAAGTAATTATTTTAATTTTTAAGCAAATTTATTTGGTATATTTATCTTGTTTGTTTACATTTGTAAACAGTATGGATGTGTCAAAAAGAATAGTAAAAGTAATAAATGAGAAAAAAATAAGTGCATCAAAATTTGCATCTACAATTGGTGTAAAAAGATCAAACCTATCCCATATACTATCTAGAAGAAATAAACCAAGCATCGAATTCTTTCATAAAATCAAAAAAACCTATCCAGAAATTGATCTAAATTGGTTAATTACAGGTAAAAAACTAAAAAAAGATGTTAATTTTGTTAAACCTGAAGTCAGCAATATAGATTCAGTAATAGTTTTTTTTAATGATGGATCCTATAAGAAATTTAAAGAGTAAATCTCTTCTAACAGAGAATATATACATTTTTTCTATAGCAACAACCCTACTCCTATTTAGTTCTTGTAATTCTATAGAAAGAGACTGTTCTAAGTTTAGGACAGGGAAATTTTTAACACAAACAGAGATTAACGACACCACATACAGCTCTGTTTTCACAAGAAATGGTAATATCCAGATTGAAAACTTTAACAATTCAATAGATTCAAGCGCATGTAGATGGATTAATGACTGCGAACTAGTATTAAGGACATTAAATCCTAAGTCTAAATCAGAACTAAAAAATATCCATATAAAAATACTTACAACAACAGATAGCTCATATACTTATGAATATTCTTTTGTTGGAGAAAAAAGAAAAGAAATAGGACTGGCGTTAAAAATTGGTGATTAGAAAAGAGTTTTCTGCCCAACATCTTCATCTTCGACAATCTTTTCATCAAAAACTTCTATTTCATCTGCTGGCATTTCAACAGGCGGCTCGTATTCAATAGCGTCTAAAGTATTGATTTGTTTAATTTTCTCTGAACTAAGCTGGTTCCCTATAGCCTTAATACCTTTTATTGAAATAAACTGTTCTAATTCAATTACTTGATTTGGTTTTTGAGTTTTATTTCTGATTTTATTAAAAACAACCTCAATTACTGGCTTCCAATCTGTTGAAATTAACTCTAAAAATGAATCTTTATGCTCTGTAATAAATTTCTCATGCTTATTTTCATTTTCCACAAGAAAACGCTTAACAAAGAATCGTTGTTTTTTGCCATCAAAATACACTACTGAAAGTGGCTTTTTAGGCATCCATTTTTCTAAAACAATCATGTCATCATTGAAATGAGCAGACATATCAGGGTCTATTATCTTTAAACTACCATTTTGAAGTACAACTAATATCTTGTCTTCACCCCTAAACTCCCCAAGCAAATCACCTCTACCATCGACATTAAGTCTTTGTACAGTATCATCAAACCATATTTTTCTTGGCTTAAGCGTAGAAATACCTTTTTCTTTAAGTTCAATTCTCTTAACATTATGTTTAGTGATTTGATTACCTCTTGTCATTCTACCTTTAATTATGTAATTTGAAAAATCAACATCCCATTTTAACTTCTTTAATTTCGGGTTTTTCCTAAGGATAATTGCAACCTTTTCTGCTTCACCATTTGGGTTTGCAGAAAAGTACTTAACTACACCATCTTTTTTTGATCTAATTAGGCTATAAGGCTTATCTCTAGTTATACCATGCACAGGAAAACGTTTTAGATAACAATAACCTTTATCACCATCTCTATATATCATGTTATAAATCGTCCTCTTGTCTTTCTTCTTAAACACCGCTACATGAATTATATTCTTACCAATAAATGTTTTTGTATCAACTTTTGTTATAATCATCTTTCCATTTTCAGTAAAAACTATAATATGATCAATATCACTACAATCACATACATATTCATCCTTTCTCATAGAAGTTCCAACAAAACCTTCGACCCTATTAACATATAGCTTAGTATTTCTTATTACCACCTTCTTAGCATCAACATCATCAAATATTCTAATTTCTGTTTTTCTTTCTCTATTTTTCGAATAGTCTTTTTTTAATCTTTGAAAATAAGCTATTGAATAGTTTATAATATCATCTAAATGACTCTTAACTTTTTTAATTTGAGCTTCTAGATTTAGTATTTTCTCATTAGCTTTATCTATATCAAATTTTGAAATTCTTTTTATTTTAATTTCTGTCAGTCTTATTAAGTCATCATCTACAACTTCTCTTTTTAAATTTTTAATATAAGGCTTCAAGCCTTGATCAATAGCAGATAAAATCCCCTCCCAGGTGGTTTCTTCTTCAATATCTCTATATATTTTGTTTTCTATAAAAATTCGTTCTAAAGAAGCATTATGCCACTGATCTTCAAGCTCTCCTAGTTTAATTTTAAGTTCTTTTTTAAGTAATTCAACAGTTTTGTCAGTGGATGTCTTTAAAATATCAGAAACTCCAAGAAAAACAGGTTTATTATCTTGAATGATACAAGTAAGTGGAGATATAGACATTTCACAGTTAGTAAATGCATAAAGAGCATCAATTGTCTTATCAGGAGATATTCCATTTGGAATATATACTAGTATTTCAACTTTAGATGCTGTATTATCATCTATTTTCTTAATCTTAATCTTACCTTTATCATTTGCTTTTAATATCGAATCAATTAATGAGGTTGTACTTGTTCCAAAAGGGATTTCACTAATAAGAAGTGTTGTTTTATCCATTACAGAAATCTTAGCTCTAATTCTAACTTTTCCTCCTCTTTTTCCGTCGTTATAGTTAGTAAAATCAGCTATACCTCCAGTTATAAAATCTGGCAATAAAGCAAACCTATTTTGTTTTAGACAACTAATAGAAGCTTCAACTAATTCTATAAAGTTATGGGACAAAATCTTTGTAGAAAGACCAACTGCAATTCCCTCAGCTCCTTGCACTAAAAGTAGTGGAAATTTTACAGGCAAATTAATAGGCTCTTTTCTCCTTCCATCATAAGACGCTTGCCAATTAGTAACTTTAGGATTAAAGACAATGTCCAATGCAAATTTTGATAATCTTGCTTCTATATATCTTGATGCAGCTGCTCTATCTCCAGTTAATATATTCCCCCAATTACCTTGAGTATCAATTAAAAGATCCTTTTGCCCAATTTGCACCATAGCATCCGCAATGCTAGCATCTCCATGTGGATGGTACTGCATAGTATGCCCGACAATATTAGCAACTTTATTATACCTTCCATCATCTAAATCCTTCATTGACTGCATTATTCTCCTTTGTACAGGCTTGAAACCGTCCTCAATTGAAGGAACAGCTCTCTCAAGGATTACGTATGAAGCATAGTCCAAGAACCAGTCTTTATACATGCCAGCAACCCTAGTAATTACATTTTCTTGACTATAATCTAACTCTAATTCATCCATTTTCAATACGAATCAACTATATCCATCTCAACTTTTAAATTATCAATGATAAAAGACTGTCTGTCTGGAGTATTTTTACCCATATAGAATCGCAATAATTCATCAATAGACATATCATTATCAAGCATTACGGGATCTAATTTTATATTATCTCCTATAAAGAATTTAAATTCATCAGGCGATATCTCACCTAACCCTTTAAATCTAGTTATCTCAGGGTTAGTTTTTAACTTATCTATTGCTTTTCTTTTTTCATCTTCAGAATAGCAATAGATTGTTTCTTTATTATTTCTTACCCTAAACAAAGGAGTTTGTAATATATACAAATGTCCCGTTTTGATTAAATCAGGAAAGAATTGTAAGAAAAATGTTATAAGCAATAGTCTTATGTGCATTCCATCAACATCAGCATCTGTAGCAATAACAATATTATTATACCTTAATTCTTCAATTGAATCTTCAATATTTAGTGCCGCCTGCAACAAATTAAATTCTTCATTTTCATAAACAATTTTTTTTGACATTCCATAAGAATTTAAAGGCTTACCTCTTAAGCTAAAAACTGCCTGAGTATTTACATCTCTAGATTTTGTTATACTACCTGAAGCAGAATCTCCCTCCGTTATAAATAATGTTGTGTTTAATCTTTTATCGTTTTTTAAATCCCCTAGATGGACACGACAGTCACGAAGTTTTTTATTGTGTAAATTAGCCTTTTTTGCTCGATCTCGTGCTATCTTTCTTATTCCAGAAAGCTCTTTTCTTTCTTTTTCTGCTTGTAATATTTTTCTATGAATCTGTTCTGCAATTTCTGCGTTCTTATGAAGATAATTATCAAGTTCTTTTTTTAAAAAATCATTAATATATACCCTTACTGAAGGAAGCCCTCCTCCCATTTCGGAAGATCCTAATTTAGTTTTTGTTTGACTCTCAAAAACAGGCTCCATTACTTTAATGGAAATAGCTGAAACAACTGATTTTCTAATATCTGAAGATTCATAATTCTTTCCAAAAAACTCTCTTATTGTCTTAACAAGGGCTTCCCTAAATGCACTCAAATGACTTCCACCTTGAGTAGTGTTTTGTCCGTTAACAAAAGCATGATACTCTTCAGTGTATTGTGATTTACTATGTGTTATAGCTACTTCAATATCATTTCCTTTTAAATGTATTATTGGATAAAGCAATTCTGAATCATTAGTTATTTCTGTCAAAAGATCTTTTAACCCATTTTCGCTATAATATTTTTCTCCATTAAAAATTATAGTTAATCCTGGATTTAAATAAACATAGTTTTTAAGCATCTTTGAAATGTATTCATTTCTATAGTTAAAATTTTTAAAAATTGATTCGTCAGGTATAAAAGAAACTTTTGTCCCTCTTCTTCTGCTAGAAGGTTCAGCATCCTGATGATTTCCTAATTCTCCTTGATTAAATTCTGCAGTAGCAGATTTTCCATCTCTATTAGACTCTACTTTAAAATAATCAGAAAGAGCATTTACAGCTTTTGTTCCTACGCCATTTAATCCAACAGCTTTTTTGAATGCACGTGTATCATATTTTCCTCCAGTATTCATTTTTGAAACAACATCTATAAGTTTACCTAATGGAATACCCCTGCCATAATCCCTTACAATAACTTTAGATAACTGAACAGAAACCTCTATTGTCTTCCCTGCACCCATTACAAACTCATCTATAGAGTTGTCAAGAACTTCCTTTAGTAAAATATAGATGCCATCATCTGGAGAAGAACCATCGCCTAATTTTCCAATATACATTCCTGGACGCATTCTTATATGCTCCTTCCAGTCAAGAGATCTTATATTTTCTTCAGTATATTGATTTTTTACAGCCATCTGATAAATATTTGCTAATATAAGATATCAGTTGAAGAAAATTAATCAAGAAATTACAAAGTAATTAACAAATTATTTACAAGGTTAGTTTTTAGCTATTCCATGAAATATTACTCAACTAAAGAATTGAATGATTTTTTATCATACGTTAAACAGGAAATGCATTACATCGCCATCATTAACGACATAATCTTTTCCCTCTACACGCATCTTTCCTGCTTCCTTAGCTTTAAGTTCTGAGCCATAGCTAATATAGTCTGAATATGAAATTACCTCAGTCTTAATAAATCCTTTTTCAAAATCAGAATGAATGACTCCAGCTGCTTGTGAGGCTTTTGATCCAATTGGAATTGTCCATGCCCTGACTTCTTTTATTCCTGCAGTAAAATATGTATGTAAACTTAGCAAGCTATATGTAGATTTTATTAATTTATTTGAACCTGGCTCATCTAACCCTAAATCATTTAAAAATATTTTTCTTTCTTCATGTTCACTTAATTCATTTATTTCTGATTCTATTCTCGCTGCAAGAATAATTATTTCAGCAAATTTATCTTTAATAGATTTTTTGACTTCTTCTACATAATTATTGCCAGTTAATATAGACTCCTCTTCAACATTACAAACATAAAGAACAGGCTTATCTGTAAGCAATTGTAAAGGCTTTATGTATTTAATATAAACGTCCTTACTAAAATCTATTGATCTAATATTTTTTGAGTTTTCTAGATCTTGCACAACACTATTCAAAACCGCCTCTTCCTTTTGTGATTCTTTATTTCCAGTTTTGGCAACTCTAGCAACTTTTTCTAATTTTTTTGTAACAACCTCTAAATCTTTTAGTTGTAATTCTATGTCAATAATTTCTTTATCCCTTACAGGATCTATTGATCCATCAACATGAACAACATTATCATTATCAAAGCATCTTAGAACATGTATGATAGCATCTGTTTCACGAATATTTGCAAGGAATTTATTTCCTAACCCCTCTCCTTTACTAGCTCCTTTAACTAAGCCTGCAATATCAACTATTTCAACTGTTGCAGGTATGACTTTTTTAGGTTTCACCAGATCATTTAATTTATCTAATCTATTGTCAGGAACATTTATCACTCCTATATTTGGCTCAATTGTGCAAAAAGGAAAATTTGCACTTTGAGCTTTTGAATTTGATAAACAATTAAACAGTGTTGATTTGCCTACATTTGGTAATCCTACAATACCTGATTTCATTGGAAATTTTTGAGCTGTAAATTTATTGCTTTTTTTTGTTAAAATCCTCTCTAGTCATTATTAGTGGTAATCCAATCAAAATTAGAGTAAATAAATTTATCAGAATAATATTGTGGATTGCTCCATAATAGAATGAAATAGCACTATCAATAAAAAACCAAGATAATAATCCATACCATATTGCCTTATACGCCCATGGCTCTTTGTTTTTAAATGAGTTCTCTGATATCATTATTACTAAAACATGAAATCCCACAACCATTCCTCCAATAATTCCAAAAAGCCAATTTTTTAGTTTTAAAATACTAGGATCAAAGTCATTTGTAAATAAAAAAACTTCTTTTGTATAATTATTGTAAGCATCAAAAATGAAGGAATCACTCCAAAAAGCCACAATAAGACCTAATAAAACTGACAAAATATTTACATTGGTCAACCATTTTTGCCAAAAATTGAATCTATTATGTATGTTCACTTCAAACTAATTTTAATAAATTTATAAATTCTAATCCTTTTATTTATGAAACGAATATTATATTTTATTGCAATTGCCCTAATTTTCAGCTGTTCTAATGAGTCTTTGGATGAAAGCTTAATAAATAACAATCCTTTTAATATTACTGGTAAAATTATTGCCCCTAACGGAATAGATCCAATATCCGAGGGTAAAATCTCTGTTATTTCCAACAACGCTATAGTCCAAGAAATTTTTTCTGACACTAGTGGAAATTTCTCATTTTTCCTTGATTATGGAAATTATGACCTAGTTATTAGTAAAGGCCTCTTTAAAACTGAATCATCAATTTTATTATCTGATAACCCAGATTCATTTAATTATGACCTAGGAGATGTCTCATTTGATCAATTTCCTAATATTGGAGTTGTCACAGGATATTATGATAATATTGAAAGCATATTATATGATATAGGGCTTGTAAATCCAATCGATGGAACACCTTTGTTTGACATCATTGATGGAATAAATTTTAATAGAAATAGTAATGAAATTTCTAATCATAATCATGGTAATGAAAGAATTATACAAAATACATCAAAAAACACTGGTTTAGAACCTAATGTTGATTTTAACTTCTCAGATTTATTGGATAATGTTTCGCTATTGAATGAATATGATATCTTGTTTTTAAATTGTGGGCTAAATACAGATGCTGACACAGAAGACAGTGCATCATTATACAATTTTGTTAACAATGGAGGTATTTTATATGCAACAGATTGGACATATCCTATTTTAGAGAAATTTAATACACTTTCTGGAAATGAATTTCTTACTTTTCAGCAACCCTACAAAAGCGGTCAATCTTTAAGTACTGAAGCAACTATTCTCAGTAGTGAATTAAACGATTGGCTGAGCATAAACTTTGATCTTACAATAGACAATACTGTAATTATAGATGAATTCTTAAATTCATGGCAAGTTGTTGCTGACTATAATATTAGTTCAGTAATTGCATGGCTTGACGGTTATGTTGAATACAATGATGAAAATGGAGAACTTGTAGGAGATAATAAAGAATTAGCTTTTACTTTTCTTTTAGGTGATGGAGGTGTTTTTTATTCATCGTTTCACACAGAAAATGATGAAGATGGGTTTACTTGCGTTGATAGAGTTATGGAATATATGGTTTTTGAATTGTCAACCTTGACCCAATAGTGGTGACTTAGATATGCATAAATTTTTGTTTCTCTAATAATTCTAATTCATTTTCTTTATTATCTTCATCTGGAACACAAC
>CAJWCT010000005.1 GCA_913031385.1 uncultured Flavobacteriales bacterium
TTTTTAATTCCTAATTTATTCCAGTCAATTATTAGTTCTATGTTTTCATCTTTATCAGACCATGATCCAATTACAATGAGTACTTTGTCGTTGTGTTTATAGATTGTAGATTTAATTTTATTATTATCTATTTTAATTGGTGATTTTTCTACCCAGTAACCCAACATTTCACTATTTTCTATATCAAATTCCTTAAATAAATTCCAAATCGCTCCTGGGTTGTATATGTGATATACTCGAGTAGTCATCCCATATATTAGTCCATGATATGGTCTACCTCCTTTTTCAAGCATTTCACCTGTTAGTCCAAATGGAATTCCAGAGACTTCTGTTAGCCAGTAATCAGGTTCTAGATCATACTGAAAATATTCACCAAACCATAACCTAGATATATATGGGAAGTGTTCCATATAAAGAAATGCACTGTTAATAAATCCATCTCTATGGTTATATTGATTTGCTGAGTGAAGATCAATTACAAATGAATCTCTATGCTTATTAAAAACATTTGCTATTCTTTTTACGGTTGCTCTGCTGAAGGCTATATCATCTAAGTAAAGACCATCAATTTTGTTATTTTTTGCAAGCCAGTTTATCCCTTCTATGTAGTAATTTGTCCATCTTGAAGTTCCTTTATTTAGTATTGCAGCATCATTTACTTCTGTAGCGTGCCATGCTGAATGATAGTTTGATTTAAAGTGTTCTTGTAACCAGCTATGTCCTCCTCCTTTGCCATCATTTAATATTTCATCTCCAAGACTTTTTAGTGCAAATAACTCATGGGCTTTATAGCTGAGTTCTCGAATGGTATTGTAGAGTTTAACTCTAATTCCTTTACTATGTGCCTCTTCTATGTATGCTTTTTGTTTTTCTATGTTGTAGAATGGGTAATTAATGTATGGGTTTATTTCATTAGCATGGTGCACATTTACTATGGTTCCATTAAATTTAATTACTGAGTCTACTGGAACATATTTATGTACAAATCTTGTGTTGAAATGTTCTTTAGTATCAATGGTTTTAAATGGTGTAATTAAAAATCTAATGTTAAAATTAAGCGTTTCACCCTCTTTCATAGACCTCTCTCCACTATAATTTTCTATGTTTACAATACCATTTTCTGATGTGATGTTAATTCCACCTTTTTTATTATTATACCATGAATTTGGAAGATTTAATGGCTTTGCCTGGTAAAAATTTGTATTTAGTGGACGTTCATAGGTTTCATCTCTTAGGACGTACTGAATTCCCTTATTAATGTTTCCTAACCATGCACCTTCTTGATGTTTTGTAACATCCCATTTCCATGTAATATTTTCATTAAATTTTCCTCCTTTGAGTCCTAGTCCAAGTATGTACTTTGCAGCTTCTTTTTCCATTGGAATTTGAAGTTTTATGTCTTTGATATTAACATCTTTGTTTGCAATTATATTTATTTTATAATCTAGCATTCCATCGTATTCTAAGACACCTGATATATTCATAGTAAAATCATTAGAAATGTTGGTAGATTTCCAATAAGTGCTACTTTTATGAGTTTGATTGATTTTATATGAATTTGTTTTCCATTCCACCTTCAAGTTATTTTTTCTAATAATATCGAACTTTATTGGGTGGGCTAATATACCTTCTTTTTCTTCTTTTAATTTTGTCATTTCTTCAGTGAAATAGGAGAATATATTTTCTGGAAAACCAAAGTTATTTAGTTTAATATCTCTACCAAGAATGCTAATTATATTATTAGATACACTCACTGGTGTAAATGGTTTAATGATGAAATCTTTACCTGTTCCTATTGTTGAATTTAACCATCTCATACGAGACATATTTTTAGGGTTATCATCACCATAGTTGGCAATGCCTTTATCAGATACATTTAATTCAACGAAGATAGTATCAGCTGTAAAATTTTTTGGATTAATTATGATTTGACTCATATAAGATCCTTTTTTTGTATTTTCTGGAATTTCTACTCCAAACCAAAGTGCTTGTGTTTTTCCACTATTTACAGATATTGTTTTACTAAACTCTTTACCATTTAAATCTATCCCACCTTTATTAAAACAGGTGATCATTTCTTTCTTAATTTTGTATCCATTTTTGCTTTTAAAATCCAAGAAATTTATGTCGATATCTTCTAGTCTTTTATTTGGTGAAAAAATTCCAATTTGGAATGAATAAAATTCTCCCTTAAAAACATTATCAGATATTCCGTTAATTTTTTTAGTTTCAGAAATCCATCGAAAAGGTAAGAAATCCACCATTTTTATGGGGTTTTCTCTATATTCTGGAAATAGATAATAGTCTTTGGGAAAATTGTTTATGAATTTTGAGACTTCTTTTTTTGTGGCTATTACTTCCATAGGGTAGAAGCTATGGAAGTCATCTATGGCCTGCATGCTAATTATTTTTGCTTTTGCAATATTTGATACAGTTTCTAAATTTAATTTAACCTCTGATAACCAAGATTTATCTAAAGATTCTTTTGGTTTATTGTATGTAAGTTTTGGGTAGTATCCCCCTGTTGATGAGTGAGGGAGAAAGTATACATAATATGTATTTGATCCTTTATTTGGTTTAAAGATAAGATGTCCAAATTCGTTATTACTTTCAATGACATACTTTTTGTTAATTACTGTATTTGATTTTGTATCTACAATGATTATATCTTTTTCATTGGGCTGATTATCTCTTCTTCGCCATGGGATAATAGCTTGCGTTATATTATTTGATGGATCTGTTGTTTGTATAACGACTCTGTGATTTCCATAAGATTCAAATGCTTTAGTATAATTTGGGTGATCCCAGTTTCCACTTTCATAGATAAGTTCATAATTAGATGCAGGACTGTTTTTTTCACGAAAATTTATTGTTTCTGTATTTTTTTGTGAGCATGAAAATGTAACAATGATAAATAGAGCAAGTAGTTTTTTGATATGTTTATATGTTTTCAAAATAGTTAATATTCTAAGTTGTACATCTGTCCTTTTTCAGTAGGAAATTCTATGTATCCATTTTTGCTTTTAATTTGAACTTGATTTCCATTTGAAAAAACTTTTACTGTATTATTAGCACTGATTATACAATTTTTTCCTGCTTTTGAGAGTATTTCTACTTTTTTTGTAACACCATTTTCCCATTCTAAATTGAGTTCAAAAGCACCACGTGTACATACCCCATAAAATTTTCCTGAATTCCATTCTTTAGGTAATGCTGGTAGCAATTGAATAACGTCTTCATGTGATTGAACTAACATCTCAGAAATAGCAGCTGTTACCCCTAAAGTACCATCTACTTGTAGTGGAGTATAGCATTTTGCAAATAGGGATAGATAGCACTGTTCTTGAAGGTATCCTTTATATATGGAGTTTGCACGATCTCCATCTGAAAGTCTTGCCCATAACGCCATTTTCCAAGCTCTTGAAAAACCTGTTCCACCATCACCTCTCTGCTCAAGCACTGCTTTAATTGGATCTATTAATTCAGGGGTTTTTGCTGTAGAAAGTACATTTCCTGGAAATAATCCATACATATGCGAAAAATGTCTGTGTTTATCTTCTAACTGTCCAAAATCTTCCATCCATTCTTGTAAGGTACCGTCTTCACCTACTTGTGAAGGAACTAAACGTTCTCTAGCATTTAATACTTTATCTGCATATTCTCTATCTTTTTTTAGAATCTCTGTGGCTTTTCCATAGTAGCTAAATAAGTCTTTTAAAATTTGTATGTCCATGGTGGCTCCTGCAGTTATGGTTGTAAAATAATACATCCCCGTTACCTCATCATAGAAATATTCATACCCAGGACCTTCAGGTGGATTTTCTGGTGAATTTGATGGATTTGTAACCAACCATTTTCCATTTGGATGTTCTACAAGAAATCCCATGAAAAAGTCAACAGAACCTTTTATAATCGGGTATATTTTTTTTAAAAAATTAATATCTTGGGTATATAAGTAATGTTCCCATATATGTGTTGTCAGCCATGCTCCACCAACGGTAAATGTTCCCCATGTAGGTCCATCCATTGGTGCTGCTACACGCCAAATATCTGTGTTTTGGTGAAATACCCATCCTTTTGACCCATAATGTTCTTTTGCAACTTCAGCTCCTTGATCAGTAAGTTCTTCAATCATTTTAAATAATGGTTGGGTTAATTCAGAAAGATTGGATGCTTCTGCTGGCCAGTAATTCATTTCGGTGTTTATATTGGTTGTGTACTTAGAATCCCATGAAGGATTCATGTCTTCATTCCATATTCCTTGTAAATTAGTTGGCTGTGTTCCAGGTCTGCTTGAAGAAATTAATATATACCTACCAAACTGATAAGATAAGGATGCCATTTGTGGATCTGGATCTTTTTGTATACTTATCATTCTTTCATCTGTAGGAAGAAAAGAAGTAGGAGTAACTGGTAAGTTTAAGCTTACACGACTAAATAGATTTTGATAATCTTCTACAGAACTTTCTCGTATTGTCTTATAATCTTTGTCTTTTAAATTGTTTAAGTAATTTTGAACACGGATTTTTTCATTTCCACTGACATCTTTATAATTATTAAAATTTGTAGCAGCGGCAAAGTAAATGGTGACAGAATTAGCGTTATCAACATGTATACGTGTTCCTTTTCTTTCTACTTTTCCACCTTCAGGGTGTACTTGTAGTCGTGCTTCGTATTTAAGTTTTCCATCTATTCCTAGATAGTCAGCAGATTTTCCAGTAAGAATTAATTCATTTTCACCTTCTCCATCCATACGAAAATAGTCTGTTGCATAATTAGAATGTGCACTATTTCTTACTCCTCTTAATTCGGTTTCAAAACTAACCATTCCTGGTTCACTCGCAGTTAATCTAATAGCAATCGTTTGGTCTACATGTGAAGAAAAAACTTCGCGCAGGTAAGTAACACCATTGATTGTGTATTCTACACCTGTAATACCTTCGGAGAGATCTAACCATCTCTTGTAATTTTCTGATTCTTGATCCTCATTAAAAAATAGATGCAGATTAGCGAGAGACTGGTATTTTTGTTGTTCAACAGGGTAACCCATTAAATGTCTACCAAATAGTTTATGTGCTTCAATAGGTTTTCCTTCGAAAATAAGTTTTTGTATTTTAGGTAATACTTTATAACCCCCCTTTACCACTGTAGAATAGGGACCTCCTGACCAGTACGTATCTTCATTTAATTGTATTCTTTCTTCTTTAATACCTCCAAAAACCATAGCACCAAGTCTCCCATTTCCTACGGGTAGTGCCTTTTCCCATTCTTTTGCTGGTTTAGTGTACCACATTAATGTAGAAGGATTAAAAGATTTCTTTACGATACTCTCGGTTATTGGGCTTAAAAATGTAGAATTATCTATATTTTGTGTTTTTTCATCATTTTTGCAAGAAATTAATATAATACAGAAAAAAAGTATCATTCTCATATTTAAATGGTTTATGTTGTTATCAAATTTATGATTTAAAATCATTATATCAATATTTTAATTTTAATCTGAAACTGTAATTACATAGTCTCCATTATTTAATCTGAATTTTCCACTTTCAAGACCATTGATATCTTTTACTTCGATATTGTTTGATCTGATTTTTATTTGTTGTGAAAAAGAAACTGGTAATGAGACATTAGCAATACTGCCTTTGGGAATTGATATTTCATAACGATATGATTCTGAAGATTCTTTTTTCCAATTGGATACAATTTTCCCAAAAGGAGAGTTATAGGTAGAGTTTACATGATCAAGTCCTTTTGGTGTTGAAGGATTTAGAATAAATTCTTTAAACCCAGGATGTTTTGGGTCGGGTCGTATTCCACCCAACCAACGATAATACCATTCTGTTACTACTCCAAACATAGGATGTGAGTTTGAAAAATAGTTATCACTTTCTTTCCAAGTTTCCCAAATTGTAGTAGCTCCCTGATCTATCATATATCCCCAGCCTGGATATTCTGTACTGTTTACAACATTAAAGACAGCTTCAGGAGATATGTGTTTGGAAAGTGTTTCTAGTATGTATTTGGTTCCAAAAATACCTGTGCTAAAATGTGCTGAAGGACCATTTTCTACAGCTTTTAATAGAGAATCTTTTGCAGCTTCAATCTCATTATTAGGGATAATATTATGATAGAGTAATGAGGAGAATAAAGTTTGACGGTTAATTTCTCCTTTAACTGGCTGATCCCAGAATTTAGCTTTTATTATTTTTTCAAGTTTTTGGGATAGATTATTATATTTCTTTTCATTTAGTTTATCGTTCATTAGCGAAGAAAATAATTTCATAATTCGAGCAGACTGGAGGTAATGCAGTGTGCCTGTTAATTCTACAGGAACAGGCTCTAATGATTCGTGATCACTTAGGCCTTTATCAACAATACCATTGGGATGAATTCTTTCAGCTTTATCCATCCACTCATTGTTTAGTGTATATAGTTCTTTAATAATTTCTGTGTCGTTATAGTATAGGTATAGGTAGTACTGGGTTATAAGGAATGCTGATTCCCAACTTAGCCCACAATAGTTTATTCCTACAAATGGAGCAGTATCAATAAATATAGAATCATTCATTGCATCCACCCAATCGTATATGGTTTTACGGTAAAATGACTGCATGTCAAAATTATATATAAAAGATTCACTAGTAGCATTTAAATCTCCACCATACCCAAATTTTTCTCTTGCTGGACAGTCAGATTGTACGCTGATAAGATTTGCTAAGAACGTTCTCTTAGCTGCTTCTTGTATTGAATTTAATAGCTCTGAAGAAGAAGAGAAACTACTTTCATTAGTCACGTTAGAATGCATAGATAGTCCAATGATATCTGATATTTCAGGTTTTTTCTTTAGACCATCGATATCCATATATCGATAGGCGTGGTAGGTAAATTCAGGTTTGTACCATGTACTTGTATTCTCACCAATTATGTAGCTGTCTGTCTGCCATGCAATTTCAGGAGCTCCTGGACCGCCAGTACCTTTATTTTTGATTTGGCCAGTTACGGCAGTCATAGTATTCAGTGTTCCATCGTTATAAATTCTTTCACCAAATCTAAAAGTAATAGTATCATCTGTGTTTCCAGATATCTTTATTTTGTAGGTACCAGTAAAATTTTCACCCATATCAACAACCCATACTCCTGGTCCAGAAGAATAGATATCTTTAGGAACTATCTCTTTAGTTATTTGAACGGGTGGGAAGAAAGTTTTTTCAAGCTTTCCACCAGGAGAATCGCTTACTTGCACATTTTTCCATGATTTATCATCAAAACCTGGAGCACTCCATTTTTTTATTTCTTTTCTTGCATCATAGTATGTACCTATATAAACACTGTTTTTTATTATTGGTCCATAAGCATATTTCCATGAGGAATCAGAAACTATTTCTTTAGATTTTCCATCGTTATATGTAATAATTAGTTTTGATATGAAACTAGGTTTTCCAACGTTGATCTCCTTTCTTAGATTTATTCTACCCCACATTTTAAGTGGAAGAGGATTGTAAAAACCATTTCCAAGAGATACCCCTAAGCAATTTTCACCATTTTTAATGAGTGAAGTAACATCGTACTCACTATAGTATATTTTTTTTGTGTAGTCAGTCCATGCTGGATCTAGCACATTTTTTCCTACTCTTTTTTCATTTATCGTGGCAATGTAATAACCGGCGGAAGTAATATAAAGTTTTGCATTTTTAATGGATTTATTTACACTAAACTCTTTGCGAAAAAGAGGAGATGGATCCTCTAGGTAGAATAAGGAATCAGTTTCTGGCAATTTTCTACTATCCTGAATCCATTTTGCATTGCCATCATTGAAAACAATTTCTTCTTTTATTTTTTTTACTTCAGAGCATGAAAATGTGAAAATAGCAGTTACTAAAAAAAGATTTTTAATATGGGTCATTAGGAATTAATTTATAGTAAAGTAATTAATTTCAATATAATGATAGTTTTTAATTATAGTAAAATGGAAATAAATGTTTTTCTTTTTTTTGATATATAAAAAAACCCAACGTTTAGTTGGGTTTTTAATATTATAAGTTGGTAATTTTTAGTCTTGTAGAGACATCATCATTCCAGTAGCATCAAAGTAATCTCCCACAGTAAGAATTAAACCATTTTCATCAAAATCCCAGTAATGATAAGATCTAAGAGTTACATCTTTTTGAGATTCAGTATGTGTAGCTGTCCATACCCCATAAACTCTAACACTTCCATTTAAATTACCTAATGAATCACTTCCTGGTAACCAGTAAGTAACATTAAAATTCATGTTTTCAAATTCATCTTGATATCCTTTAATATCGCTAATAAAGCCATCTTTATCTTGCATCTCTGAACCATATCTTGGGGGTTCATGTTGTAAATCATCAGATAGCAATGCTATTTGAGATTCTAAATCTTCAACTTCATGCAGTTGCATAAATTTTTGAGCAACTTCTAAATTTGCTGCATAATTTTCATTTGTGTTGTGATCATGATCACTAGCTGCATTGTCAACATCAACTCCGTCAGCTGTGTATAAGTATGCTATGACAAAACCTACTAAAAAAGCTACTAAAGTCATTAAATTAATATTTTTCATTGTAAATAAATTTATAGTTTTAAAAAATTAAAGCTCAAGATTAACTATAAATCGTTAATATTTTGTTCTTTAAGAATATTATTTTTCAAATTTTAGTTATTTAATAGAGACCATAAATTAATAATCTTAAAAAATTTATTATATTCATTATATGGTAAAGAGATTATTTATTTTTCTTGTTACTTCTACATTTTTTTTCTCATGTGAGATGTTTATTCCTGATTTTTCTAAAGAAAATCCAAATGTTATTTTGTTTTTTGTTGATGATTTAGGATATGGAGAATTAGGAGTTTATGGACAGAGAATAATTCAGACAAGAAATATTGATGCTTTAGCAAATAATGGAGTGCTATTTACTCAATTTTATTCAGGATCACCTGTTTGTGCTCCGTCTAGAAGTGTTCTATTAACAGGAATGCATTCGGGTCATACTTACATAAGGGGTAATCATGAATGGGGTGAAAGGGGTGATGTGTGGAGTTATGAAAAGATGTCTGAAGATTCTAATTTAGAGGGTCAATATCCTATTAAAAAAAGTACTATAACTTTAAGTAAAGTGCTATCAGAAGGTGGATATAAGACTGGTATGGTTGGGAAATGGGGTCTTGGTGGACCAAACTCAACTTCTGTACCAACTACTATGGGATTTGATTATTTTTATGGTTACAACTGTCAGAGAATAGCACATAATCTATATCCTCCCCATTTGTGGGAAAATGAAAATAAAGTACTCTTGGATAACGAATTAGTGTCACCTAGAACAAAACTGGATGAAGGTGCTGACCCATATGATGATAGTAGTTATGATTTATTTTTTCAAAATGATTATGCCCCAGATCTTATGCATCAGAAGGCATTAGAATTTATAAATGAGAATAAAAATGATCCTTTTTTTCTTTACTATGCGTCTCCATTACCTCACGCTCCTCTACAAGTTCCTAAGCCACTAATAGAAAAGTATAAAAATTTAATTGGAAAAGAAGAACCATACCTTGGAGATAATGGCTACTTCCCTCATAGAAATCCAAAAGCTGCTTATGCTGCTATGATTGAATACATTGACATTCAGGTTGGTGAAATCATTCAGAAATTAAAGGATGAGGGGATATATGAGAATACAATAATTATGTTTACAAGCGATAATGGTCCAACTTATGCTGGTGGTGTTGATGCTAATTATTTTAATAGTACTGGAATTTTTCAAAATGATAAAAGTAGAATGAAAGGGTATACTTATGAGGGTGGTATAAGGGTACCATTTATTGTCTCATGGCCAGAAAAAATAAAAAATAATAGAGTAGAAAATGAGATTTCTGCTAGTTATGATTTGTTTCCTACTATATGTGATATGATTAAAATTCCTTATCCTAAGACCCTTGATGGAATCAGCTTAAAATCGACAATATTAAATGAAGGAAATCAAAATCATCATGAATATTTATATTGGGAATTTCCTGCATATAATGGTCAACAGGCCATAAGATTAGGGAAATGGAAGGCAATTAGAAATAATATTTTTAAAGGAAATAAGTCCATTGAATTGTATGATTTAGAAAAGGATTTAAAAGAGACTAATGATTTAGCAGACTCTAATCCAACTATTATTAAGAAAGTTGAAGAAATATTTCTTAAAGAACATGTTAAGTCAGAGATAGATAGATTTAGGCTTGGTTATATTGATGAAGAATAAATGAATATTTTTTTTACATACATTTTTGCAATTGTATTATCTTTTTTTTTACCTAAGAATAATGAATGGGAATATCTATTTAATGGTAAGAACTTAGATGGATGGAAAATAAAAATACGAGGTCATAAATTAGGTGACAATTTTAATAATACTTTTAAGGTGAAAGATGGAACGTTGAAGGTTTCATATGAAAATTATGATTCTTTTGACGATAAGTTTGGTCATATTTTTTTTACAAATAAAAAATACAAAAATTATCATTTAAGTCTAGAATACAAGTTCAGTGGCAATCATTTAAAGGGTGCTCCAGGATGGTCAATAAAGAATAGTGGAGTAATGCTTCACTGTCAAGATCCTGAAACTATGTTAATTGAACAAGATTTTCCGGTTAGTGCAGAAACTCAATTATTGGGAGGATTAGGAAAAAATAAAAGAACTACTGCTAATATTTGCACGCCTGGAACAGATGTTGATATTAATTCAAAGAAGGCAAAAGCTCATTGTATTAATTCAACTTCAAAAACTTATCATGAAGATGACTGGGTTAAAATTGAAGTGATAGTTTATTCTGACTCATTAATTCATCATGTTATCGATAATGATACAGTTTTAACTTATACAAATATTAGGGTAGGAGGAGATGAAGTTCCAAGTAACTATATAAATAAAATAGGTAATCCTTTAAAGGAAGGCTATATTTCATTACAATCTGAAGGTCATCCTGTAGAATTTAGGAACATAAAAATTAAGACAAATGAATAATTCAATTGTTTTTTTTCTAGTAATATTAATTTCTATTTTTTCATGTAAATCAGTTAGTGATGACTCACATATTAGAAGCAATCATCAGTGTATGCCAACACCTTTAGAAAGATTTTCTCATTCAGACAGTGTAGTGAATGGAACTCAAAATTCTCAAGAAGGAATGGTTTTTATCCAGGGTGGAAGTTTTGAAATGGGATCAGATGGTAACATTAAAGCTGATGGTGAGAAAGGTTACGTTGGAAGTGATGAATTTCCTAAGCATCAAGTTGAAATAAATTCTTTTTGGATGGATGCGACGGAAGTAACCAATATTCAATTTAAAGCTTTTGTTGACGCTACAGGTTATGTTACTACAGCGGAAATTGCTCCTGATTGGGAAGAAATTAAAAAATCATTACCACCAGGTACACCAAGACCACCTGATAGCGTATTAGCTCCTGCTTCCTTGGTTTTTATTCAAACAGATGGTCCCGTTTTACTTCAAGATTATTCTCAATGGTGGAGATGGACAATAGGAGCTAATTGGAGACATCCATTTGGACCTGGAAGTAATATTGAAGGAAAAGATAATTATCCTGTTGTACATATAAGTTGGGATGATGCTCAATCTTATTGTAAATGGGCAGGAAAACGTTTGCCTACTGAGGCAGAGTGGGAATATGCCTCTAGAGGAGGTCAAATAAATCAAATTTATAGTTGGGGAAATGAACATATTAATAAAGGGATTTCTAAGGCAAATAGTTGGGAAGGTGATTTTCCTTATAATAATGAACTTAATGATGGGTATTTATATACAGCTCCAGTAAAATCATATCTCCCAAATGCTTATGGTCTTTATGATATGGCTGGAAATGTTTGGGAATGGTGTCAAGATTGGTACCATATAGATTATTATAAAATGATTGCAAATGAAATTTCTAATAACCCAGATGGACCAAATGTAAGTTATGATCCTGACGAACCTTATATAAAAAAGAGAGTTATGAAAGGGGGGAGTTTTATGTGTAATGATTCTTATTGTAGTGGTTATAGAAATTCAATGAGAATGAAAAGTAGTCCTGATACAGGATCTTTACATACAGGATTTAGAACTGTTATGGATGCAGTAAGTCCTTAATTTTAACAACATTAGGATTAATATTATTATTAATTCTTAACTTTAGTAGATATGGAGAGAAATATTTCAAACATAGGTTTTTTAGTAGTTTTAGTATTTACTATATACATCTGGTTGTTTGTTGGAGAAACAGATAATTCTTATGAAATTATTAAGCCTGTAAACTATGATTTAGTGATAAAAAATGGTTTAGTTTATGATGGTTCTGGTCAAAAACCTTTTATTGGAGACGTCGCAATTAAAAATGATAAGATAGAATATGTTGGAGAATCAAAATATTTAGTTTCTAAAAATATAATTTTTGCAAATCAAAAAGCTGTATCTCCTGGTTTTATTAATATGCTTAGCTGGGCAGTAGATGATATAATAATTGATGGAAGATCTCAGGGTGATATTAGGCAAGGGGTTACTTTAGAGGTTTTTGGTGAAGGTGTTTCAATGGGTCCTTTAAACGTTGAAATGCAAAAAAATAGAGAAGCAAATGGTCTTGGTGTTGGAGATGTTGACTATGAGCTAACTTGGGTAACTTTAGGAGAATACCTACAATTTTTAGAAGATAAAGGTGTTTCAACAAATGTTGCATCTTTTGTTGGAGCGACAACTTTAAGAGTACATCAGATTGGATATGATGATAGGCCACCTACGGAAATGGAATTAGATTCTATGAAAATGTTGGTGAGGCAGGCAATGGAAGAAGGAGCACTAGGAATCGGATCATCTCTGATATATGCTCCAGCATTTTATGCTGCAACGGATGAATTGATTGAGCTTTGTAAAGTTGCCTCTGAATACGGAGGTATGTATATTTCTCATATTCGAAGTGAGGGAAATAGATTTCTTGAAAGTGTTGACGAATTAATAAGAATTTCTTCTGAAGCTAATATAGATGCTGAAATTTATCATTTAAAAGCTGGTGGAAAAGATAATCACTATAAATTAGATATGGTTATTGATAAGGTTGATTCTGCTAGGTTAGCAGGTTTAAATATTACTGCTGATATGTATACATATACTGCAGGTGCAACTGGTTTAGATGCTTCAATGCCACCATGGGTACAAGAAGGTGGTTATTCAGAGTGGAAGAGAAGACTTCAAGATCCTGATATTAGAGAAAGAGTAATTAATGAAATTAATACCCCAACAGATGAATGGGAAAATTTATACTTGCAAGCTGGTTCAGCTAAAAATATAATTTTAATTGGTTTTGCTAATCCTGATTTAAGATATTTAACAGGAAAAACGCTATATGAAGCATCTCAAATTTTAAATAAAGATCCAGTTGAGACTATGATGGATTTAGTTATTGAAGATGGAAGTAGGGTTGGAACTGTTTATTTTATTATGTCAGAAGAAAATATAAAGAAAAAAATTGCTTTACCATGGATGAGATTTGGTTCTGATGCAGGCTCGATGACTCCTGAAGGTAAATTTTTAGAATCTAACACACATCCAAGAGCATATGGAAATTTTGCTAGGCTATTGGGTAAATATGTTAGAGACGAAGGAATAATTTCCCTTGAAGAAGCAATAAAAAAATTAACATCAAATCCTGCAAAAACTTTAAAAATAAAAGGCAGAGGAATGCTTAAAAAAGGGTATTATGCTGATGTAGTAATATTTGATCAAAACGCAATACAAGATTATGCAACTTTTAATCAACCTCACCAGTTTAGCACTGGGGTCAATCATGTAGTTGTAAACGGAGAGCAGGTTTTTAAATATGGTAATCATACTGGCGCTACTCCAGGTAGGTTTGTGAAGGGACCTGGGTATAAGGATTAATTTTAATTATGCTAAGTAATAGTTGGTTTAAAAAGTATTTACTTCCAGGATTTATTTTTCAATCTTTAGTAATTGGGGGTGGTTATGGTACAGGAAGAGAACTTGTAGAGTTTTTTCTATTATTGGGACCAAAGAATGGAATTTTAGGCATGATTGTTTCCACGATTATTTGGTGTGTTGTTTTAGCTTGTACATTTGAATTATCGCGTCAATTTAGATCTTATGACTATAGATCTTTTTTAATAAAAATTTTAGGTAGAGGATGGATCTTCTATGAAATAACGTATTTAATTGGTCTAGTTTTAGTGATATCTGTTTTAGGTTCAGCGTCAGGAAACTTAGTTATGGAAGTTTTAGATCTACCAACAATTGTAGGTACAATAGCTATGATATTGATGGTTGGGGTACTATCTTTTTTTGGTAGTAGAATCATAGAAGCTTTTTTATCTTACTGGTCAATTTTTCTTTATCTAGTATTTATAATATTAGTTATTTGGATTAACTCAATATATGGAAATCAAATATCAAATAATTTTTCTCTAACTGAAGAATCTGCTCCTTGGTTAAAAAATGGTATAATGTATGCAGCTTATAATGTAGGGCCTGTTGCAGCTATTTTGTTTTGCTTAACAAGTATAAAAACAAGAAAAGAAGCTCTTATATCAGGTGGTTTAGCAGGTATTATAGCTATAATTCCTGGTTTTATGATATTTTATAGTTTGGTAAGTTTTTATCCTAATATTAATCAAGAAACTATTCCTATTAATTTTTTATTAGATAAAATTGGATCAAATTCTTTTAAATTTATTTTTCAATTAATTCTCTTTGGTACTTTTATTGAAACGGGAGTTGGTTTAATACATGGGTTTAATGAGAGAATTTCTAATTGGTTAAAGAGTGATAGGGGTCAAGAATTGTCTAGAATTAGTCGTTTTATTATTAGTATTTTACTTTTAGTAATATCCATTTTTATTGCTGAAAAGTTTGGGTTGGTAGATTTAATTAAAAATGGATATGGTACACTTACTTGGGCTTATTGGATTGTCTTTGTTATTCCAGTCTTATTTGTTGCTTTTAAAAAGATGTTCTGAAAAATAAATTTGCAGAATGAAGGAAAAATATATTTTGTCAGTTTTATTATTTTTTTTGTTGGTATTATCATGTCAGAAATCAGATGTAGAAAAAGATGTACCAAAATGCATTAATGATATGATTGATAACATTCAAAAAGAAGAAGTAAGAAATCCTCCTGCAAAAGTTTGGAAATGGGAAGTTGATGGTAGTACTTATTATTATATAACTTCTGATTGCTGTGATCAGTATAATTATTTATATGATGAGAATTGTAATGTAATATGTGCGCCAGATGGTGGATTTACAGGAAATGGTGATGGTAATTGTCCAGTTTTTATTGAACAAATAATAAGAACGTTAATTTGGGAAGATAGTAGGGATTAATTATTCTATGGAAATAATGATGTAATCGTTGCTTTATCTGGAATGCTAAGGATTGTTTCTACATAGTCTTTATAGAGTTTATGTCCAAGTGGTAGTTGAGATTCAATTTCAGTAGGAGTTCCGATGATAAATTCTTCATTTCCTGATATATCTTCTCTTTTTTTACCTGCAGTAATATAATAATCCCACTCCGCAAGAATTAACCAGTAAGCATATTCTTGAGTTATAACCTTATAATACATCTCTATATCTTCTTTTTTTATTTCTTCATATGAAGAAATATCATAAATGCCTTGATCTATTGCTTCTTGTGTTGCTAAAGATAAAGCAGAAGTGGAATTCATATAATCCCAATCTTCTATATATGCTAGATATAATATTACATTAGTAATGGTATGCAAAAGATGTTCTATCACTTCACCAATTTGAGACTTTCCTCCCTCTTGCATTTCCCATATATAATCCGTTACATTATCTTGATAAGGAGCTGGAGGAGATCCATATGCATAGTTTTCATTATTTTCAAAAGAAGCTTCTACGCCAACACGTTGATAGACATACTTATTTTTTGAAGTAGATAAATATTTTGAACGCATATCTTGATCAATCATAGGATTGTCAGCGAACATCTCTTCATAAGCTTTGCCTACATTATTTAAAAAATCAGAGCTTACATCTTCCTTAGCGAAAATTCTTAAATCATATGCATCTATATAGTTTGTAAATTGAATGTTTTCTAAATCTGAATGTTTATCACAAGCTGATAAAATCAGGAATGAAAAAAGCAAAGAAATAAATACTATTTTTTTAATAAAAAACTTTTTCATATTTTAAATCTACCAACTACAAATAAAAATTCAAAAGTGGTATGGTTTTTTTAATTCTTAATACCCATAAAAACATTTACTCCTTTTGGGATTGGATTTCCTGAGGTTCTTCTAAAACTAATGACCTGCCCCACGTGTGTAAGCGCATCAGCAATTGGACCATTTAACAAATAAAAAAAAGAATAAGAATTCTCAGTTTTACCACTTTTAAATGTAATTTGAAGATCAGCAATATCTTCATCTTTTAAGTTATTAAGAATTTTTACTGTTTTTTCTAAATTAAGTAGGGTTTCTGTACGTAAATATGAAAATTCTAAAATTGAATAATCTTCTCCATAAATTTTTGGCTTTTGAGCGAATGTAGTATATATAGTTTGTGATAAACTGTATATGTGTTCTAGAGTTTCCCTTGATGACATTCCTTTTTCAGAAGGTCTATAATTCAAGTCTTTTTCTTTTAAATCATATGTTCCCCAATAATATCTAAATCCTAAACCTTGAATAACTCTTTTTGCAACGGAACTAGCCTTATAAGATTCCTCAAATTTTGGCAGTTTACTAAATGGTAGATGTTCTATATCTTGACTCATAGTTTTTTCAATTGGTATTAAAATAACTAATATAAAACTTATTTTTTTTAAAAAATAAAGTAATTTTTTCATAATCTTAACAGTTTAGTTGAAATGGCAATTTACAATCAACAAATCAAAATTCAAAAGGGGGAGTTTAATTTCTAGATTTTATAAAAGGAATTAAAAATTCTATAATAAATATTAAGAATAACCATATAATTAAGCCTGCCAAATATCCATCCTCATCAGAAATTTTTGTAAACTTATCAAAAAACATTGATGTTAATACCATTCCAGTCCATAGTATAAAATAGAAGAAAATTTTTCTTAAAATATTTTTTATTTTATCAAAAGTTAAAATCATTTTATTTTGATTTTATTATTGGAATCAAATATTCTTTTGTAAAAACTATTAGGCATGTAAGTCCAAGACTTGGTAAATAACCAATATCATTAGTCTCATTCCAATATTTATCTAATACTGTTGATAACAGTAGAATTAATCCAAAAAGAACAGCATAAAATAAAAATTTTTTTATACCAACTAGTAATAGTGTTAATAGACCTATAATTAAGTGTAAGTTCACCTTAGTAAGATATTAACATTTTAATTGAAGTTAAAAATTAAGGGAAAAAGAAACGTTACAAATAATGACCATAAGTAATAAATGGACATAAAAACTACTATTGAGATGCCAACTTTCATGGGTTTCGAATCATACATTAAGGTATAATATAATTTAGATGATACAACAATTAAATTAGTTAGAATTAAAATATTACTTCCTAATACAGCAGTTCTATTTGGTGTAATTCCCCACTCCATAATTCTAATTAATATTGCTGATAATGCTATTCCATTAACTAGTATTGTAACTAATGACAACATAAAAAGTATGCTTATCTCTATCTTGCTCATTGTAGTTGATAAGCCCTCAGTAATTGAAAAAAATATTAATGCCATTACTCCAATTAGTACTATGTTAAAAAGTAAAAGAAATTCTCTGTTATTATAGATATTGCTTCCAAAAAAAATTATTGATCCTATATAAATGGATAGAGTAATTAAAACTATTGGACTAAATAATTTTGCAATAAAAGGAGATATTTTATCCACTATGTTAGGGTTTTTATTTATAATATGAGTCCCAATTATAGGTAATGAAGCAAGACCAGTTATTACTATATATCTAAAATAAAATTCTTCAATATCAATGTTTATAAGTTCAAATAATCCAACTGTTATTCCTGAAAATATACCTCCACCAAGTAAAATAAGGCCTGATATAACAACTAAGTCACCGTTGTATTTTATGAAACTCAAACGCTCCTTATGACTGGTTATATTTTTGCCAAAAAATAATAAACTAAATGTTGTCCATAAAAAAACTGGCAAGTGTAAACATGCTAAAATTAAAGTATCACTTTCTTTATTTAGAGGATGATTTGGAAGAAAGTTTATATATAAAATTGATGAAAAAATAACAATTGAAATAATGAGTATTTTTTTAATTTTAGTCCTCTTTTTCCATATAAAATAAATTGCTAGAGGAGAAAAAACTATGAAACTAATATTTCTAGTATAAAAAAACTCTTCGTCTATAGAAAATATTTCAGGAAGATTTGCAATGATTACTGCAAACAATGAGCACAAAAATATTACCATTAATTCTTTCCTGCTACCAATAGAAAAACCTGAATTAGTATAATTTAATCTTGCTTTCCAGTAGCTGTAAATTTTTTTGTCTTTGATCTTAGAAGACAGAGAAAAAAATTCACTTTTGAAGGCTAATTTATTGGATTGATAAATTTTTTCTAATTTATCTGGATTATTTAAGTTTTTTAATATAATTTTTTTCAAATCCAAAAGTTAAATTCGAATTATGCTATGTTAGGGTTTCTAATCTACCAACAACAAATCAGAATTTAATAGAGAAGTTTAATTAGTAATGGCTATTTAACCTTAATTAACAAATCAAAATTAAAATGAGATTTTAATTAGTAAGATAGATGTAATTTGAATTTGATATTTTTATTTGAATCGTTATTGTCAATAATAACAATTCCTTGTTGATATAAGTCAATGCTGTAGTTTACATCATTATCATTTTTAATTATATTCCATGCTTTTATCATTCCTTTACTCCAATTAATATCATCAAAAATAAAAACAGAAGAGTTAGATATCTTTTTTTTCAATAGATTAAAATAATCTAATGTTGATTGTTTATTGTGATTTCCATCAACAAAAATAAAATCAAATAAGTGATTTTCTTTTAATAGAATCGGAAAAGTATAATCATAAAGTCCTTGTTTAATTTCATACTTATTATTATCTACAATTGATGAAAATTGTTTTGAAGAAATTTTACAAAGTTCAGGTATTCCTTCCATGGTAATAAATTTTCCTGCAGTTTGATTTTTAAGAGCTTTTAGAATATAAGTCCCAGATATACCTAAATTAGTTCCTATTTCAAGAACAGAAGAAGAATTTAAATTTTTTATAATAAAGTAAAGTAGTTGACAAAATTTAATTTTTGAAGCTCCTTTTTTACAAATATTTTTAACCATTTCTTTCCTGTTAATTCCAAAAATTTCATAGGAAATCAAAGTTTCATTTTTTAATGAGGACTGTCTGTACTCCTCACATTCTTTAAAAGAGTTAATTTCATCAATATTAAAATTAGAATATTTGACCTTATTATAGGCTTTTAAAATTTTATGAAGAGAGTTATTGTTATATTCACTAATTCTCTTTATCTCTTTGTTTTGATTAAATATTCTAAATAGAATTTTACAATGTTTAATTAATTTATTCAAAACTATTAGTTTATGTAATAATCATTTAATAGAATTGAAAACATCATCTTGTAAGTTTTATACCATTTTTTACCTTTTGCTTTTGCTTTTTTATGAAGAGTGTTGTTTTTCCATTTTTCAATAGAATTTTTATCTCTCCAATACGATATAAATATATTTTTCTTTCCGTCACCAAACAGTTCAGAACCTAAAAAACCATCAATTTTTTTTACTTCATTAATTGTTAACTTATCCATTTCTTCATATCCATCAAGGTTAGATGATTTTTCATAAACAAATGTAGCTAGTGTTGAACCTGAAGGTATTAGTATTTCTTTCATCTTTCTAATCTACCCATAACAAATCAAAGTTCAAAAGGGGGAGTTTAATTAGTGGGTTTTTGTTTATTATTTAAATAAATGTAAACAAAACCTGACATTTTAATAAATTTGTCTATCTTTGTAAAGTAAACCTTACAAAATTTAAAATAAAATGAAAGAAATATTAAAGAAAAATACTAAAAAACTAGCTATTTGGACAGTTGCTTGGGTTGGAAGTCTAGCTTTTTTAACAGGGGCAGAAAACACCCTGTGGGATAGTTTATTAATAACTAAAATAGGTCTTTTAATAAATTTTGCTATTGGAATAGGAATGATTATTGCAAACAAAAATTTATTTGACCATTATGATGAACTACAAAAGAAAATTCATTTGGAAGCATTAGCACTTACCTTAGGATTAACAGTAATTGTTGGTATTTCATATGAAGTTTCTTTTGATTTTGGTGTTATTAACTCAGAACCTGAAGGTGAGTATTTAGTAATTTTTATTAGCATTTGTTATATAGTTTCAACTTTACTTAATTCTAGAAGATATAAATGAAAAATCGAGTTAAAGAATTAAGATATAAAAGAAAAATAACACAGGAGGAATTGGCTGAGTTAATAGGTATATCCCGTCAGGCAATAAATGCAATTGAAAAAGAAAAATTTGATCCAAGTCTTCCAACAGCATTTAAACTTTCTGAATTATTTAAGATTTCAATTGAGGAATTATTTATTTTTAAATCATTATACTATTAATTTTGTGTTATGATATTTCAAAAAGAAATAATATTAAATCCCTACCCAAGAGGTTTTCATATAGTTACAAATGAGATTGTAGATATATTGCCTAGGATTACTGGAATTGCCCATATTTTTATTAAACACACCTCAGCAAGTCTTACAATAAATGAAAATGCTGATCCTACCGTTAGAGAAGATTTTGAAACTCATTTTAATAAGATGGTATCAGAGGATGAAACTCATTTTAAACATACAATTGAAGGGCCTGATGATATGACTTCACATATTAAAAGTAGTCTTCTAGGCTCCTCAGTCTCTTTTCCGATTAAGGATGGAAAGCCACTACTTGGAACATGGCAGGGAGTTTTTTTATGTGAACATAGGAATCATGCAAAATCTAGAAAATTAGTTGTAACTGTTTATGGAGATTAGCTAATAAGGAAATCTAGAATCTTTTCTAATTGCATTCCTCTAGATCCTTTTATAAGAATTGTAGAATTTGATATTTCCTCTAGGTTAATATTATTATTAAGATCTTCAAGATTAGCAAATGCTTTTATTTTTGAGGAAAATTTAGTTTTATTAAAGAGGTCTCCAAGTAGATAAGTTTGATCAAAATTCATCTCCTCGATTGTACTTACAATGTCTTGATGCATTTCATGTGAGTTTTCTCCTAACTCATACATATCACCTATAAATAGAATTTTATTTTTTTCACTTATATCATTAAAGTTCACTAATGCTAATTGCATACTTGTTGGATTTGCATTATAAGCATCTAGAATAATTTTGTTTGATCCTTTTTCTATTATTTGTGATCTATTACTATTGGGAATACAATTTTCAACACCTTCTTTAATCAATGTATTACTCATATTAAAATATTTTCCAATACATATTGCTGCAGCTAAATTCTCTACATTATATTCTCCAAAAAGAGGACTTTCAATAGTGACATCCTCTATTGAGATAGATATTTGAGGGTTAATCGTATTTACAGAGTAATTTACATTTGAATTTGTCTTTCCAAACGTAAATTTGTTAGTATATTCCTTAGTTATTTCTAGCTGCTTATTATCATTGTTGTTAATAAAGATTAATCTAGACTTTTTCATTAAATAAGTATATAGCTCACTCTTTCCTTTGATTACCCCCTCTAGATTAATAAATCCTTCTAAATGTGCTTTGCCAAAATTGGTAATATATCCATAGTCAGGATCTGCTATATTACATAGTAATTCAATCTCCTTAAGATGATTAGCCCCCATTTCTATTATTGCTATTTCAGTTTCAGGCTCTATTGATAATAAAGTTAGAGGAACGCCTATATGATTGTTTAGATTCCCAGTAGTTGCAATAGTTTTAAATTGTAATTTCAAAACAGAGAAAATTAATTCTTTTGATGTGGTTTTTCCGTTACTTCCAGTTAAGCCAATAATTTTTGCCTTAGATTTTTTTCTGTGATAATTTGCAAGGTTTTGAAGAGTATTCAGACAATCATTAACCAGGATATAGTTATCATTAACTGCAAATTCTTTTTGATCTACTATAGCATAATTTGCTCCATTTTCTAGAGCTGTTTCAGCAAACTTATTTCCATTAAAGTTTGGACCTTTAAGACTAACAAATAGATCATTGTCTCTAATTTTTCTAGAATCTGTACAGACTTTATTAGAATTAAGGAATATTTGATAAATAGAGCTAATATCCATGAAATAAAGTTAATAAAAAAGCCCTAACCTTTAGGGATTAGGACTTTTTGTTTTGTTTTTAGTTAACTAGGTTAGTTTCTACTTTTTTTCATGTTAAAAGTTTTTGAGCCAACTCTTGACATAGCACATCTAAATCCTATAAAATCTGTTGCTTGATCTTGTGGATAAAATCTTCTTTGAGCAGGATCCAACCAATACGCTCTATCTTTCCATGAACCTCCTTTATAAACTCTTGCCTGATCGTTTATAAGAGTTGTTTTATTTTCAGAAGGATCATAATCAAATTCTGGAGTATTTGGATTCGCATCTTCATAGCTTGGAGATTTATACATCCCCCTAGTTTCTTCATCTGAACCAGAAGCTCTTTCAAGTTTTCTGTTTTCTGGATCATAATTTCTTGAAGACAGGAAATCACCATCTCTAAAGTTCACATTATATCCTTGGTTAAACTGTGTTCTATATCTAGTATCCAATTCTGTTAGATCTTCTACTGCAATTTCTCCAGGTAGTCTAGTAGCTACTCTTTTACCATTACTTAGAGTTTTATATTCTATCTCATCAGCTCCAACAACTACTGCTTTACCATCAGGACCAATTGAGAACTTTTTATAATCATTTCCTCTGAAATAATTGAAATCATTAAACTCATCATCAACTATTGGTCGATATACATCTGCCACCCATTCAGCAACATTTCCTGCCATATCATATAGTCCAAATCCATTAGGTTGATACGATCTTACTTGATTAGTAATATCTGCTCCATCATCAGACCATCCTGCTATACCACCGTAATCACCATCACTATTTTTAAAGTTTGCCAATTGATCACCTAAATTCTTTCTTTGTCCTGTTCTTGTATATTGACCTTGCCATGGATATTTTTTTCTTCCCCTATAGATATTAAAATCACGAACTTCACTAAGAGCTAAGGCTGCATATTCCCACTCAGACTCTGTAGGTAGTCTAAATTTTGGAGAAATAAATCCAGTTTCTCTAGAAGCAGAGCTAGGAGCTAAAGAATCAGGTCCTTTACTACGTTTACCTCTTAAAACATTTGTATTTCCTCCGTATGTTGAATTTGGAACAAGTATGTAAGTATCTGTACTAAAAGTACTAGTTGAAGAAACACTATCAATTTTTGATCCTTTTGTTATATACCCTTCTCTTTCTAAAATTAACTCTTGGTATCTGTCTGATCTCCACTCTGCAAACTCATAAGCTTGAATCCAACTTACCCCTACAACAGGATAATCCCCAAATGCAGGATGACGTAAGTAATTATTTACCATATCTTCACTGTATCCAAGTTTATTTCTCCAAACAAGTGTATCAGGGAGAGCATTGTAATAAATTGCACTGAAATTTTCATCCTCAGGAGGATAATTTCTTTTTAGCCAATCAAGATATTCTAGGTACATCATGTTAGTTACCTCAGTTTCATCCATATAGAATGACATAACATGTTGTTGATTTGGGGTATTATTCCAATCCCTCATAGGATCATCTTGAACTCTACCCTTTGTATAGGTCCCACCTTCGATAAGAACCATGTTTGGAGGAGTATCTTGACCTTTGTAGTTGGTATTGTACTTAAATCCACCTTTCTTAGAGTTTATTGCCCAACCTGTAGCAGATGATAAATTCTTGTTTTTAGATGTAGTAGACTTATTACAGCTAGTAAAATATACGCATAGGACTAGTGTTAGCAATAGGTTAAATATTTTTCTAAAATTACTTTTCATATTCAAATTATTTTTTAACAACGTTTCTAAGAAACAAAAAGTGTCGCAATATACTAATTTTTAATCAGATATCAATTATTCAAAATTAATTACATTCCACTATAAATAAACGTTAAATTCATTTTTTTATTATCAACTTAGATTTTTTAAATAATATTGTTGATCATTAGACGTTTCTCAGATATGAGATATTTTCTGCTTTTTTTATTTATTGCAATCTCTTCTATTGGTTTTTCACAATCCAAAGAAATAAATATAAATTGGGATGGTTATAGAGTTTTTTCAACATCTTCTGCTCAGTTTGAAATACCTTATTTTAATAATCACAATTTTAATTTTACACCTACTAAGGGTATATCATTATCTGCCCAGTGGAATGAAACTATCGAAATTGATCAGAATTCAATTGTTATAGAGAACGTTACTTTATCTGATATAACGACAGAAAATTTAAAACAGTTAGATAGAAATATAATTCCTAAGGAGGTGACTTATGATATTAGAACTTCAATTTCGAGAGGAAAAATTTATCTTTTTCTAGAATTATTTCCAATAATTAATCAAAATGGAAATTTTAAAAAAGTAAATTCTTTTAGATTTTCTTATAAAAAGGGTATAAGTAACAAGTTAAAAAGACAAAGAATTCAAAATTCTGTTCTGAATACTGGTGAGTGGTATAGGTTCTATGTAGATAAATCAGGAATTTTTAGGTTGAATAGAAGTTTTCTAAGCCAATTAGGAATAAATACAAACAATGTAGATCCTCGAGACATTAAAATATTTGGTAATGGGGGTAATATGTTACCATTAAGCAATTCAGTGGAATATCCAATAGATCCAATTGAGAATGCAATAAAAGTACATGGTGAAGACGATGGTGTTTTTAATAATAGTGATTATATTTTATTTTATGCCCAGGGACCTAATGCATACAATTCTGATAGTAATACAAATTTGAATTTATACTCAGATAAAACAGCATATTTTATAAACATTTCTTCATCTCCTGGAAAGAGAATTATTGAAAATGTGCAACCCGTAAATACTGCTAACACTATAGTAGACTCATATACAGCATATAAATATCATGAATTAGATGAATATAATATTGGAAAAATTGGAAGAAGGTGGTTTGGAGATAGATTTGATTTTGAATCAAATCAAACATTTGAATTTATCTTTCCCAATCTAAGAACATCCGAACCAATAAATCTTAGAGTATATACTGCTGCAGTTTCTGAAATTTCTACTTCTATGTCAGTTGAGATAAATAATCAAGAAGTCTCTAATTTAAATTATTCATCAATTAATGATCCTATTCTTGTCTCAGGCGACTATTATACGGGAGAAATAATGGTTTCAAATTCTAATATATCTGTCAACTTAAACTATAATAATAATGGAAATCCAAGTTCTGTTGCATATTTAGACTATATATCCTTAGAAGGTACTTGCGATCTTAATTATAATGGAGATCAATTTATTTTTTACAACAAAAATGTAGTTGACCTCTCAGGTATTGCACAATACAATATTACAAACGCAAATTCTATTTCTAATATTTGGGAAATTACAGATTTAAACAATGTGTCTGAAATATTCATTGATGGTAGTGAGAGTACAGTTAGTTTTAAGGCATTATTAGGTGAAGAAAAAAGATATATTGCTTTTAATCAGGAATCGTTTTATGAACCTACAATAGAAGGAGAAACAAATGTTGAAAATCAGGATTTAAAATTTGACGTTTTTTTAGATGATCAAAATCAATTTCAGGATTTAGACTATTTAATTATTTGTAGGTCAGATATGTTATATGAAGCTGAACGTCTTGCACAGATAAATAGGGACTTTAATAACCTAAATGTAAAGGTAGTAACATTAGAAAAAATATATAATGAATTTAGTTCTGGAAACCAGGATATTGCAGCCATAAGAAATTTTGTAAAATATATTTATTTTAATGCAAGTGATGAAGTTCAACGAATTAAGTATTTATGTCTTTTTGGTGATGCTTCCTTTGATTATAAAGACAGGATTTCTCAAAATACAAATATAGTCCCATCATGGCATTCACTAAATAGTTATAGCTTGGCAAGTGCATATGTTTCAGATGATTTTTTTGGTATGATGGACGATAATGAGGGAATGATGGAAAATTCAGATAAGTTAGACATAGCAGTAGGAAGAATTTTAGCAGACTCTCCTCAAAGGGCTACTGACTTGGTTGATAAAATAAGTGATTATTACAATGCAAACTCATATGGAGATTGGAGAAATAAATTAATTGTTATCTCTGATGATGTAGATGAACCATGGGAAAGTATAATTCAAGGAACTTCAAATAGTCTAGCAGATTTAATTTCTGATAACAAACCTTTTTTTAATGTTAAAAAAATATTATCAGATGCATATGTGCAAGAATCAAGTTCTGGAGGAGAGAGATATCCAGAGGTTAACAAGGCAATTATAGATGGTATAGAATTGGGAGCATTGGCAGTTAATTATTTTGGTCATGGAGGTGAAGATGGAATTGCAAGAGAAAGAATATTTGATAAAATAGATGCAACTGAGTTATCGAATGAAAATAAATTAAATTGTTTTGTTTCGGTAACATGTGAGTTTACAAAATTTGACAACCCTGGAAGAAATACAGCTGGTGAGTTCCTGTACTGGAATAAAAATGGAGGAGCAATAGCTCTTATAACAACTACAAGGCAAATATTTGTTAGTGTTGGAGTTAATTTTAATCTAACCCTAGAGAATTACCTATTTTCGTTGAATTCTGACAACTATCATACGATGGCTGAGGCATTAAGATTAACAAAAAATGATCCATCAATTTCTGGTTCTGATCAAAGAAGATTGGTATTTTTTATAGGAGATCCTGCAATGAAATTGGCAATACCTAAGCCGAATATTAGAATAACTGAAATTAATGATATTCTAATTAATGAATTTACGGAACCATTACAAGGATTGAGTTCTGTAAAAATTGAAGGCCAGATTGATGATGAATTTGGCAATAAAATTGATGACTACCAGGGAGAATTAGTTACTACGGTATTTGATAAGAATATTGAGAGATCTACTCTTGGAAATGATGGTACATCTCAGAATGACTCTCCAATAATATTGGATTTTACTACATTAGGTGAAGTACTGTTTAGAGGAAGATCATCTATTGAAAATGGAGATTTTAGTGTCAATTTCATAGTCCCAAGAGATGTTGTAATGGAAGTTGGTAATGGAAAAATTAGTTTTTATTCAAAAAGTAATTCGAGTTTAATGGACCAAAATGGATCTAATTTGGATATTTTAATAGGAGGAATTAATGAAAATGCAGCTGAAGATAATATTGGTCCTGAAATTGAATTATTTATGAATGATGAGGCTTTTATTAGTGGAGGAATAACTAATGAAAACCCCCATCTTTTGGTCAAATTATTTGATGAAAATGGCATTAATACTTCCAGTGGTATAGGTCATGATATTGTAGCAGTTTTAGATGATGATGTTGCAAATTCATTTAGATTGAATGATTATTATGAGGCAAATTTAGATGATTATCAAAACGGAACGATAAATTATCCATTGAGAGATATTTCTCCTGGCTTGCATACCTTAAGTTTAAAGGCTTGGGATGTGTATAATAATTCATCAACTTCTGAAATACAGTTTGTAGTCCATGATCAAGACCAGGAATTAGTCATTTCTAATGTTTTAAATTACCCTAATCCCTTTATTAATTTTACTGAATTTTGGTTTAATCACAATAGTTCTAGTGATTTAAGCGTTAGTATACAGATATTTACTATTTCAGGAAAACTTGTAAAAACAATTAATGGATATGCAAACACCTCAAATAGTTCTTCTTTATCTAGGGATTTATCCTGGGATGCAAGAGATGATTTTGGCGATAAAGTTGCAAAAGGTGTTTATATATATAGGTTGACTGTTAGATCTGATCAAATTGGCAAACAGACTTCAAAAACTGAAAAACTTGTAATACTGTAATATTAAATTATATTTGTTGGCTCAAAACAAAACTATGAAAAACCTTATTTATTCTGTTTTATTATCGTTAATCACATTAAATTTAAATGCTCAAACTCTTACTGAAGTAACTCCTAATCCAAATGATAGTAGGGTTATCACAACGGGGGTCCCATTTCTTTTAATTGCATCTGACGCTAGAGCAGCAAGTATGGGTGATATGGGTGTTGCAACATCTGCAGATGTATTTTCTCAACACTGGAATCCATCGAAATATGTTTTTTCTGAAAGTAAATCTGGTTTTGGTTTAAGCTATACTCCTTATTTGAGCAAATTGGTTAACGACATTTCGCTTGGCAACATAACCTACTACAATAGACTGAATGAAAGAAGTGCTTTTGCAGTTAGTTTTAAATATTTCTCACTAGGAGAAATAGAAATTATCCAAGATGAATTTTCAGAAGCATTAATTGAAAAACCAAATGAAATGACAATGGATGTTTCCTATTCATTAAGGCTAGCTGATAAATTTTCTATGGGTGTTTCAGCTAGATATTTAAGATCTGATTTAAAAATACAGGCAGTTGATGATACAGCACAAGCAGCAAGTTCATATGCTGTAGATATTTCTGGTTACTATCAAGGTGAGGAACAATCCTATGGCGGTATTGATGGTAGATTCAGAGGAGGTTTTATACTTCAAAATCTAGGTCCAAAAATTAAATATGACGAGTCAGGGAGAGAGACCTTTCTTCCTACAAATTTTAAGTTAGGAGGGGGATTTGATTTTATTTTAGATCAATACAATAAAGTTTCAGTCACTGCCGAAGTTAGCAAATTACTTGTTCCTACACCACCACTATTAGGGACTTATACTGAGTTCAATGATAATAATGATAATGGGATTTTTGATGAAGGTGATGAGCAAGTTGGCGAATCTTATGTTGAAATAATTGATGGGATGTCTACTGATGTAGATTTTCTTTCAGGAGTTTTTCAGTCATTTTCTGATGCACCAGGAGGGTTTAGTGAAGAATTGAAAGAATTTACTTGGGCTCTAGGAGCAGAATACTTATATGAAGACTCTTTTGCAATAAGAGCTGGATTTTTTAATGAAAGTGAAGAAAAAGGTGCAAGAAAATTTCTTGCCTTAGGGGCAGGTTTTAAATTTTCAGGAACAAAAATAGATCTTTCTTATCTTTTCTCAGCATCAAAAGTGCCTAGTCCATTAGAGAATACTTTAAGATTTTCATTAACATTTAATTTTGGCAGTAATGAATATACGGAGTATTAAAATTAATTATGAAAGAAATTAAGATCCATTCTAATTTTAAAGTTTTCGATTCAATTGATGAGCTTCCTGATCAAATTAAAGTTTTATTTAATAAGGCTAAATTAATAAGAGAATCTGCATACTCTGAATATTCAAAATTTAGTGTGGGCGCTGCAGTTTTGTTGGAGAATGGAGAAATTTTATGTGGCTCTAATCAAGAAAACGCGTCTTATCCATCTGGATTGTGTGCTGAAAGAACAGCTTTATTCTATGCGAATTCTAAATATCCAAAGATTAAAATCAAAGAAATAGCTGTTATAGCTGGATCAATTAATAAAATTAATGAAAATCCCGTTGCTCCATGTGGTTCGTGTCGACAAGTAATTTCTGAATTTCAAACTAAGCAAAACTCTGATATTGGATTGTATTTTATGGGTGAAAAAGGTAAAATAATATACACAGATTCCATAAATAATCTTCTTCCATTTAAATTTGACAAGTCTTTTTTATAAAAATTATAAAATTAACTTTTTACAATAGAAATCATTGTCTTATTTTTATGTATCATTCTTACTAATTAAATGAGGAAAATAACAAAGGAAACATATTTATCTTGGTATGAGGACATGTTCTTCTGGAGAAAATTTGAGGATAAGCTTGCAGCTGTATATATTCAGCAAAAGGTTAGAGGTTTTTTACATCTATATAATGGGCAAGAAGCTGTATTAGCAGGATCCTTGCATGCAATGGATCTTAGTAAAGATAAAATGATAACTGCTTATAGAAATCATGTTCAACCCATAGGCATGGGAGTTGATCCAAAAAGGGTAATGGCAGAATTATATGGAAAAGTAACTGGAACTTCTATGGGTTTAGGAGGATCAATGCATATTTTTTCAAAAGAAAATCGTTTTTATGGTGGACACGGAATTGTAGGAGGTCATATTCCATTGGGAGCAGGTATAGCTTTTGGAGATAAGTACCATGGAAGAGATGTGGTGACACTATGCTATTTTGGAGATGGGGCTGCAAGACAAGGTTCTTTACACGAAACTTTTAATTTATCCATGCTATGGAAATTACCAGTGGTGTTTATATGTGAAAACAATGGTTATGCTATGGGGACTTCTGTAGAAAGAACTTCTAACAATCCAGATTTATGGAAGCTAGGTTTAGGGTATGAAATGCCTGCAGAACCCGTTGATGGTATGGATCCAGCTAAAGTTGCTAGAGCAGTTAGTCAAGCAATAGTACGCGCTAGAAAGGGAGATGGTCCAACTTTCTTAGAAATGAAAACATATAGATATAGAGGTCATTCAATGAGTGATGCTCAACATTATAGAACTAAAGATGAAGTTGAAGAATATAGAAAAATTGATCCTATTTTACAGGTTAAGAAAATACTACTAGAGAAAAAGTACGCTTCTAAAAATGAGATTGAAAAGATTGATAGCAGGGTGAAAGAGAAAATTAAGGAGTGCGAAAAGTTTGCTGAAGAGTCACCATACCCTGAAAAAAATGTTCTTTATGATGCAGTGTATGAACAAAAAAATTATCCATTTTTAAAACACAAACTCTAAGCTATGGCTGAATTAATTAAAATGCCGAGATTAAGTGATACCATGGAAGAGGGTACTGTCGCTAGTTGGTTTAAAAAAGTAGGAGACAAGGTAAGTGAAGGTGATATTTTAGCTGAGATAGAAACTGATAAAGCTACAATGGAGTTTGAATCCTTTTATGATGGAACACTATTATATATTGGGGTTAAAGAAGGGGAGAGTACTAAGGTTGATGAACCCTTAGCAATAATTGGTGAGGCTAATGAAGACTATAAATCCCTTTTGGATGATGCTAAGAAGTCTGATGAAGTAATTGAGGAAAAGATTGAAATAAAAGAAGAAGATAAAGAGATTGAAGTTGTTAAAGAAGAACTTGAAATTGAAAATGTTCCCGAACCAATTAGTAAAACTACATCATCTACAAAAAGAATATTTATTTCACCATTGGCTAGAAAATTAGCTAAGGAGCGCGGAATTAGTATTAGTGAAATAAAAGGCACGGGAGAGAATGGAAGAATTATAAAATCTGATGTAGAAAATTATACTTCATCTTCAAAAGATGCCAAATCTAAGACATTTGTTGGTATTGAAGATTTTCAAGAAATACCTCATTCTCAGATGAGAAAAACTATTGCTAAAAGACTTTCAGAATCTAAATTTAATGCTCCGCATTACTACCTAACGGTTGAATATGATATGTCAAATGCAATCATTATAAGAGAACAATATAATTCAATTCCTGATATTAAAATTTCATATAATGATATTATAATTAAAGCATGTTCATTGGCATTGGCCAGTAATCCAAAATTGAATTCACAATGGTTTGATGATAAGATTAGATACAATAATCATATTCATATTGGTGTTGCCGTAGGAGTAGATGAAGGACTCATTGTGCCTGTTTTAAAGTTTGTTGATCAGATGAGTATCGTAGATATTAATTCAAAAGTTAAGGATCTTGCAGGCAGAGCAAGAAATAAAAAACTAACTCCGGAAGAAATGCAGGGAAGTACATTTACAATATCTAATTTAGGAATGTTTGATATAGAAAGCTTTACATCAATTATTAATCCACCTAATTCAGTTATACTTTCAGTTGGTTCAATTGTTCAAAAGCCAATTGTTAAGAATGGAAATATTGAAGTTGGAAATACAATGAAAGTTACACTAGCATGTGATCATAGAGTAGTTGATGGGCTAACTGGATCAAAATTCTTACAAACATTGAGAGAGTTTATTGAAAATCCTATAACAATGATAATTTAATTTATTCTTTTCTTATTTAAATAAATTTTATGGCTAAGAACATAATTATTACTGGGACCAGTAGCGGTATAGGTTATGAGTTGGTTAAAATTTTTTCCACCAAAGGACATAATGTAATTGCTCTTTCCAGAAATATTTTACCTACTAATGACTTAAGATTGTCAAATGTATACTCTATAAGTTTTGATATTAATAATAATTCTGATCACAAAGTGCTCATAGAATATATATCGAAAAATTGGAAACACGTAGATGTTTTAATTAATAATGCTGGAGTTTTAATTAACAAACCTTTTTCTGAAACAACTACTGAAGATTTTAATAAAGTGTATTCTACTAATGTTTTTGGGGTAGCAGCAATTATTAATAATATACTTCCATTTGCAAAAAAAGGTAGTCATGTAATAAATATTAGTTCAGTTGGCGGTGTACAGGGAAGTGCTAAATTTTCTGGTCTTTCAGCTTATAGTTCTAGTAAGGGGGCATTGATAACTTTAACAGAACTGCTTGCAGAAGAATATAAAAATTCAGGAATATTTTTTAATGTACTTGCACTTGGAGCAGTTCAAACAAAAATGTTAGAAAAAGCATTTCCTGGATATAAGGCTCCCTGTAGTGCTGGTGAAATGGCTAAATATATATATAATTTTTCTCTTAAAACCAATAGCCTTTCTAATGGAGGTGTTATTTTAGTTTCTGATATAACTCCTAAAAGATGAATAGCTCTATTCTAAAATACATACCGTTGAACTCTAGAGATTATCTTAATAAGATTTTAAGTGAAAATAAAATTAGCTTACTTATTAAGAAAGAAAGAAGAACAAAACATGGAGATTTTAGGGTACTAAAAAATGGAGAATGTCAAATTACAATAAATTCTAATTTGAATTCATATAGATTTTTAATAACATTAATTCATGAAATTGCGCATTATAAGGTATATAAAATTTATGATAAAAAAGTAAAACCTCATGGTCAGGAATGGAAGCAAATATTTAAATATATGATGTTCCCATTATTGAATCCTAAAATTTTCCCAAGTGATTTGATTTCATACGTCTCTAACTACATTAAAAACCCTAAAGCTTCTACTGATACAGATTTTAACTTGTCTTTAGCTTTAAGATCTTATGATTTTAATAAAGAAAAAAAGTATATTTTTGAAATAAATAATGGAAGTAAGTTTAAGATATACAATGGAAGGGCGTTTATTCTTGAGGAAAAATTAAGAAAAAGGTATAAATGCAAGGAAATAGTATCAGGAAGGACATATCTATTTAATCCAAATGCAGAAATTGAATTAGTATAAATATGAGTAAAAAAATAACTAGTGTAGCGGTAAGTGGCTATTTTGACCCTATTCATGTTGGGCATCTTGAATATTTAGAACTTGCAAAAAAACTTGGCAATAAATTAATTGTTATAGTTAACAATAATCATCAGTGTGCTTTGAAAAAGGGCAAACCATTCATGGATGAATTAGATAGGGTTAGAATTGTTAAATCTCTTGGAATGGTTGATGATGTATTTCTTTCAATTGATAATGATAAATCAGTTTGTAAATCTTTGGAAGAATTAAAACCTGATATTTTTGCAAATGGTGGAGATAGAGCTACTTCAGAAGTCCCAGAATCAGCAGTATGTAGAAAATATAATATTAAAATGGTTGATGGTTTAGGGGATAAAATTAGGAGTTCTTCATCTTTAACGGGCCTGGAAGAAATAGAATAGTCTAACTATTTTTTATATACATTTCTCTTACTTTTTTATATAAATTTGAGGAATACACGAAGTTAGTTACTGATTCATTGTCAGTTTTGAAAATAGTGTGTTTACTTCCTTCCCATTCTTTATTTCCTTCTTTTAAAAAAATTATTTTTTCACCAATTTCCATAACAGAATTCATGTCATGAGAGTTTATAATTGTAACGATTTTGTACTCATCGGTGATTTCTTTAATTAAATTATCAATAATAATGGCTGTATTAGGATCTAATCCAGAGTTCGGTTCATCGCAAAACAAGAATTTAGGATTATTTACAATTGCTCTGGCTATTGCAACTCTTTTTTGCATACCTCCAGATGCTTCACTAGGCATTTTTTTATTTGTATTTTCAAGGTTAACTCTTTTCAAAACTTGGTTTACCCTATCTAACATTTCATCATTACTGTAATTATTGAACATTTTCAAAGGAAGCATTACGTTTTCTTCTATGTTCATTGAATCAAATAATGCACTTCCTTGAAAAACTGTACCAATTTTTGATTTGAGACCCATTTTTTCTTTATCAGAAATATTTTTATAATTAATACCATCAAATTTAATTTCTCCTAAATCATAATTATGCAATCCTAATAAACATTTTAACAAAACTGTTTTTCCAGATCCACTTTCACCTATAACAAGACTAGTTTTGCCTCTTTCAAATGTTGCAGATATTGCACTTAGAACTTTTATTCCATCAAATGATTTCTGTAAATTTTTAATTTCTATCATTATCCTAAAAGTATTTGAGTTAAAATATAATTTAGTATGATAATGCATACACATGTCCATATAAAAGAGGTCGTGCTAGCTTTTCCAACTTCTAATGCCCCTCCTTTCATATAATATCCATGAAATGATGGAACAGTTGCAATAATTAAACCAAAAACAAATGTCTTTATAAATGCATATGTCATATGGAATGGTATGAATTCTGTTTGAATTCCAGTAATAAAATTATCTACTGTGCTGTATCCACCATAAATACATGCAGCCATTCCGCCTAGCATTCCTAAAAACATAGCGACTGATATTAAAAAAGGGTATAATAACATTGCTATAACCTTTGGAAAAACAAGATAGTTTATAGAATTTACACCCATTACTTCTAGAGCATCTATTTGCTCAGTCACTCTCATGGATCCAATACTAGATGTTATGAAAGATCCAACTTTTCCAGCCATAATTATTGAAATTATAGTAGGTGCAAATTCTAATATAATAATTTCTCTTGTTGCGAATCCAATAAGATATTTGGGATATAATGAGCCAGTCATGTTAAGTGCCATTTGAATAGTGATAACTCCTCCAATAAAAAAGGAAACAAATGAAATAATTCCTAGAGAATTAACTACAGTATCTTCAGTATCTTTTATTATAAGTTGTCTCATAACCGACCACTTGGTTGGTTTATCAAACATTTTCTTTAACATTGTAAAATATAAACCTATGTTGTGAAAAAAAATCATCTATAATATTTCATTTATTAAATAAATTAGAATATAATTTACAACAAATTATTTTTTATCGCACTTAACATCTAATTTTGGTGCAAAATTAATTAAAAAAAATGTTAAGATTTTTTTGCATAACATGTGTTTTCCTATTTTTTAATTGTCAATCTAATTTTTTAGATAATAACAGCTCAAAACCAAAAATTATTGTTGGTGTTGTTGTTGATCAGATGAGATATGATTATTTAACAAGATTAAGTAATAAATTTTCTGATGATGGGTTTAATAGGCTAATTAATCAAGGGTTTAATTGTACAAATAATCATTTCAATTATGTACCTACCTATACCGGCCCCGGGCATGCTTCAGTATTCACTGGAACGACTCCAGCAAATCATGGTATTATAGGAAATAACTGGTATAACAAGTTCGAAGATTCGTTTGTCTATTGCGCAGGTGATGATGGAGTGAATCCAATAGGGACTGCAGACCGTGCTGGAAAAATGTCGCCGCATCGTATGAAGTCTACCACTTTTGGTGATGAGAACAGGCTGCAAACCCGGGGAAAGGGAAAAACCATCGGGGTAGCTTTAAAGGATCGTGGAGCAATACTTCCAGCAGGTCATGCTGCAAATGCCGCTTACTGGTTTCATGGCAAGAATGAAGCGAAATGGATCACAAGCTCTTACTATATGGAGCAATTACCTCAATGGGTGCAGGATTTTAATGATTCTGGTATCGCGAAGTCTTATTTGAAAGAATGGGCGCCGTTGAAGGACATCACAACATATGAGCAAAGTGGGGTGGACCGTAATGAATTTGAGTTTGGTTTCGACGGAAAAGAAACTGCAGATTTCCCTTATGATCTGAAAACACTGGCTAAAGCAAATGGCGAATATGATCTTATCAAGGCCACACCTTTCGGAAATGATCTTACTGCCGAATTTGCTAAAGCTGCGATCAAAGGTGAAGAACTAGGAATGGACAATATTACAGACGTTCTTACTCTTAGTTTTTCCAGTACCGATTATGTTGGCCACAACTTTGGAGTGAATAGTAAGGAAATTCAGGATACCTACATGAGATTGGATGAGAATATTGCCGATGTTCTGCAATTTCTGGATACTGAGGTTGGCGCTGGGGAGTATGTGGTTTTTCTAACCGCAGATCATGGTGGAGTAGATGTTCCTGCCTATCTAAGGTCTAAAAAGGTGCCAGCTGGTTATTATGATGAATTAACCATGAAGGAAAAACTGAATAAATATTCTTCTGAAACATTCAAAAATGATAGTCTTATAAAAAATATAAGCAACAGCCAGATCTTCCTGAATTACGATGAATTATTAGCTGAAGATCTCAGTGTGGAAGAAGTGACGTCTAAAATGTCTCATTTCTTATTGAAACAGGAGAAAATATCTAGAGTATTCACGAGGCATGAACTTCAGATTGGTGCGTTTTCAAACCAAATTGGAGAACTTATTCAGAATGGGTATAACCAGAAGCGTAGCGGAGACCTGGTATTTGTAATCGATCCTGGTTATATTGTATACCCTGATAAGGGAACGACTCATGGAAGTGGGTTCGCTTACGACACACATGCGCCTCTTCTTTTCTTCGGAAAAGGTATTAACAAAGGTGAAACTTACGAGAAAACATACATTAGAGATATTGCACCTACTATTTCAGCGATGCTGGGAATTGCTTTCCCAAATGCCAGTACGGGAAGACCTTTAAAGGAAGTGTTGGACAGGTAATTTAAAGAAACTTATTTTTAATAGCGTCCCAACGCAATTTTCTAATAAAACGGCCTTCTTCTTCGGATACGAGAAAAGGTCGTTTTTTCTTTCTGGCATTAAAGAAACCAGATAGATAATGTAAAAAAGCGAAAGGATTCATCTTTAGAGCAGCAAGTTTAGCTGAAGCGATCATGCTTAAAGCAATTCCATATCGAAGTCTGTAGAATGCCTCCCCTTGCTTGCGACCAGAATGCTCAAAATAATTCATTCCAGTGGGACGAAGATGTTTTACCAGAAGATTTTCATCGGTCACAACTTTCCATCCATGAAATCTAGCCAGAAGTTCATCTGCTGTATCCCAGCCCATGGCAGGTTTAAGTTCCCCAATTTGTATAAAACAATGTTTGCTGTAAGCTTTTAGTGCGCCACGAATGTGATCCTTGCCTGTAAGATTTTCGGGAATCCATTTGTCCTTTCTCTGGACACTGCAAAAACCTCCAGCCATTCCAACACCCGGTTCCGACTCAAATATCTCAACGATCCTTTGCAGGTAGTTTGCAGGAAAAATAAGGTCGGCGTCAAATTTACAAATGATATCA
>CAJWCT010000006.1 GCA_913031385.1 uncultured Flavobacteriales bacterium
TTATAATAAAAATGTGTTTAAGGTTAGTTCTACTAAATCACATGAGCTAATAATCTATGATAATAAATCATCCAAAAGAAATTATACAAGAGATCAACTAGTTGTCAGTGGTTTATTGGATAATGAATTAATACATATTATTGTAAACCATTGGCCCTCAAGATCAGGAGGTGAAGAAAGAAGTAGAGCAGGTAGAATGGCGGCAGCAGAGCTAAACAAAAAGATTATTGATTCCTTGCAAAACAAATATAAAAATGCGAAAATTATTACTATGGGAGACTTCAATGATGACCCGCATGACGATAGTATGAAAAAGATATTGAATGCAAAAAAATATATTGAAGATGTTAAAACAAATGGCATATATAATCCAATGGAAGTAATTCTATCAGATCAAGGAATTGGATCTAATGCATATAGAGATGTATGGCAATTATTTGACCAAATACTAGTTACTGAGCCTTTTCTAAATAAAAAATATGACAGCTATCAATTCTATAAAGCTGGGATTTTTAATAAATCTTATCTTATTAATAAAGCTGGAAGATATAAGGGCTATCCCTTTAGGAGTTTTTCGTGGGGAAGTTTTACAGGGGGATATAGTGATCATCTTCCTCCATATATTTATTTGATAAAAGAAATTAAAGATTAATTCCAATAAAAAAGCCCACTTAAAGTGGGCTTTTTTATTTATATAATTAAGTTATTAAAACTTATATCTTAAACCAACATTCCAGGTTCTGCCCAAACCAAAGTATCCTTGATTTGAAACATTAACACCATTCCATGTTTCGTCTCCTGCTTCTGCAGCGATATTAGTTCTTAATTCATTTATATATACTCTATCAAAAAGATTATTGATATTAACTCTGACATTTAATGAACCTCCCTCATCTCCTACATACATCTTATATGACATTCCCCAATCAACTACATGGTAGCTAGGAACTTTTAGGTTTTCCTTTACAGCTCCTACATCAGCATACAGATTATCATAAAATCTTACGTCTGAGTCCATAGATAATCTTTCAGCTACTTGCCAATCAATCCCCATTCCAGCAGTAAACTGAGCAGCGTCACCTACTTCACCTCCGTCTACATCACTACTAGAAGTACTAATTACGTTTTGATCCTCATCAGTAACTCTACTAAGAGCCTCACCTACATACTTCCAATCACCCATTGAAAGAAATCCAGTAAGTGTGTAAGGTACATCAGGCTGAGGTTTCCAATCAAAGTCCCATTCTATACCTTGATGTAATTGCTCTACACCTTCATTGGTTGTAAATGTAACTACATCATTTTGAACATTAAATGAAGTTACTACTCTATCTGCCCAATTTGTTCTATACGCATTAACATTAGCAGAGAAATTTGGGCTTGAATATGAATATCCAGCTTCAAGACCAAGTATTGTCTCATTTGAAGTTAATGGATTAACCTGATTAGTATAATTCAAGTAGATATTATCATGGTATGGCTGACGAGAGTAATATCCAGCATTAACAAATATCTTTCCATTTTCTGCAAGATCCCATCCAACACCTGCTTTAGCATTATACCCAACGTTAGATACTTTTTCTGAATCAACACCATCTTCAATTCCACCTGGAAGTGCTCCAGTTGCTTGAGATGAAGTGCCATCAATTAATGTTTGATCAGCATATTGATAATGATCAAATCTTTGATGTGATTGATTAGAAACTGCTCCTTGAAAGAATGTTGAAAAATTATCAGAAGTATATTCTACCTGAGTAAAAATTCCTGCATATGAAATTCTCTCATCATTACTATAAGCAATTTTTTCATCTTGATTAAATTTAGCAAAAGTAGCATACCATGGATTAGCAGCCATATCTCTAGCTGTAATAACATTCTTATATGTTCCATAAGAACCATAGGTTTGATGATTATCGTTTTGATTTCTTAACCTAATATTCTCTTGCCATGTTTGTAGTCCATGGAAATTCTCTACAATTCTAAAGTGTTCTCCATAGTACGTTCTAAGGTCAGCACCTACATTAAATGTAAGATTATCACTAAATACTTTTTCATACTTCATAACCATTCCAACCCAGTTGTGCATATTCATAGATGCTCTAGTAATATATCCACCTTCTGCTGCATAGTTACCTCCAGCGCCAGAAGTAGATAAATTATAACCATAAATTGCGTCATAATCTAAATTACCACGATCATTTCTAATTCTTTGACCTCTACCTCCAGTACCTCCACCATTACCTGTAGAAGCATATACTACTGTATTCAGGCTTGAAGAATCATCAATATCCCAATCCCAGTTTAAGTTAAATACTGGTTTGTGATAGAAATTTCTTCTTTCAGTCATGTATGTGTCTCCATACATTCCCCAGTTATTATTATATTTTCTTCCATACTCTAAATAGCTAGAAATACTTTTTCCAAAGTTTTGATCATGCCATTGTGGAGCACCAGTCATAAGAAAATTTAAACTGTGTTCGTCACTTACATCATATCCTACAGAAAGGAAATACGTTTGTCCTTGACCATAAGTTCCTTCATTATAACCATCACCTTGCCAGTGACTCATTAAGAAACTAGTTGCCCATTTACCTTTTTTTCCAGTATCATAAGAATATGTGGCTTTTAGATAATTATCATTACCAACACCTGCATAAGCAAATCCTCCTTCTCTTTTGTCAGTTGACTTCATAACAAAGTTAACTGTACCACCAACAGAGGAGATAGCTAATTTAGAAGCTCCTAATCCTCTTTGGATTTGAACTACACTAGCAACATCATTCATTCCAGACCAGTTTGACCAATACATTTTACCATCTTCCATACCATTGATCGGTTGACCATTAAGCATGTAAGCTGTATTGTCTTGCTCAAATCCTCGAACTGCAATTCTTGTGTCACCAAAACCACCACCTTGACCTGAAACATATATAGAAGGGGTGTTAACAAGAGTCATTGTGATATCTTGTGCGCCTATCTTTTTCTGAATGTCGCTTCCCTTAATCGTAGAAACAGCAACAGGAGTGTTTCTGTCTTCAGCAAGGTCAATAACCCCACCTCCAATTAAAACGACTTCCTCTAACTCTTGAAGGTCTAATGAATCATCATCGCCTTCCTGAGATACAATTGCCAAAGAAAAAAGAAAAACTAAGGCAACTAATAAATTTTGAGTAATTTTTTTCATAATTTATTTAAGTTTAGTTATTTAAGTTTATTTATTTATGCAAAAATAGTAATTATTGATGAAATACCCATATTTTACTGTTAATTACTTATGAAAACAATTATTAACATATTTGCTCAAAATATAGCAATAATATTAATTATATGTTGAATTTGTAATAATTATAGGAAAGATTTATAAGGAAAATTTGATATTGTTTTTACTGTTTTATGAAAATTAAAGAAGAATTCTTGCGAAATATATCAATATTTGGCTGTATCGCTCTCTCTATCATATTTTTCAAATACACAAACAAACTCCATTGAATCATTCTTATCATTGATTACTCGATGAAATTTACCTTGTGGGATCAGCACTATATCAGTAGCTTTTACGTCAAATTCTTCCTCACCTAAAACCATTTTTCCTTCTCCTTTAGTAAAAAAATAAATTTCTTCTAGGTCGTCATGTAGGTGGCCTCTAGTAGATTGATTAGGTTTTAAAGTAGTCTTAGACAAAGTCATATGTTCAAGCAAATTATTATCTTCTAAAACATAAGTTTCATTGTCTTTAGTTATCTCCCCTCCAATTTCGTTTGTATTTACCTTCATTTTCTATATTATTTAATTTGGTCTAATTCATGTATCAAAGGTAAAATATAATCTTCATAATTGCTGTTTAATTTTTTAGGAACTGGTTTGCCGGGAGGCAATTTTTGTTTATATGGATCAACCTGTCTACTATTTTTCCAAAATCTGTAGCATACATGAGGCCCTGAAGTATTTCCTGTCATTCCAATTTTACCTATTACATCTCCCTGTTTGACATATTTCCCTTTTTGTATTCTTCCCTTTTTTTGCATGTGTAAATACTGGGTTGAATATTTGTTATTATGCTGAATTTTTACATAATAACCATTGCCTCTAGTATATGAAGATTTTACTACTCTTCCATCAGCAGTAGCCATTATTGGTGTTCCAACTGGAGCTGCAAAATCTGTTCCTTTGTGTGGTTTAACTCTATTCCCATAATATGCTATTCTTCTTTTTAAGTTATATCTGGAAGAAATATTGCTAAATCGAAGAGGTGATTTTAAGAAAGTCCTTTGTAAACTATTTCCTTTTTCATCGTAAAATTCTGGAGTTTTTTTAAGAGAATCTGTTATAAAATAAAAGGCATATAATTCTTCTTGATTGTGTTCAAAATAAGCTGCATCTATACTTTTTATCCCTACTAGTATTGTATCTTCAATATATCTCTCATTATATATTATCTTAAATCTATCTCCCTGCTGCAATCTAGTAAAATCTATTGTCCAAGCATATATGTCAGATAATTGATTGATTAATTCCCAGGGTAATCCTTTTTGATCCATTGTTTCAGACAAACTACTATTGATACTTCCATATGTTGTTTTCCTGAGAATCTTAAAAGGTTTCTTCTTATTATAGGCAGTTATTGAATCGAAATTTGCAAAATCTATAACTACATAATCTACTTTATTAGGTTGATAAATAAAATACAATGGCCGATTTAAAGAATCCTTTTTAGATAATATGGTATATGGTTTACCAGTAGTAAGCCACCTAATGTCAAATGAATCCTTTATCCCCTGAACAATTTTGTATATCTCGGGATATGATATTTTTTTCCTTATTAATATTTCTCCAAAACTATCTCCAGGTCTTATTGTATCACGAGATACATTATAGTTATTTAAATCAAATCCAAATTCAATATTTGGCTCAATTTCTTGACTACTATTAAAATCAAAAATACATGACTGAATTAATACAATCAATAATAAATATTTTAATAAATATGATTTATCCATTACAAAAATTGTATTTCAAATGAATTATTTAAACCACTAAATGCTTCTAAATCCACTCTAATTGATCCCACTGCTAAATTTGCTTTAACTCTAATTGGAACTCTATTCTTATCGGCTGTCACCCATACTGTTAAACTCTCTTTCTTCTTAAATATTCTTCCAGACTGAACATAAGGCTTTATTTTAAAACACTTAACCTTGCCAAAAGTAGTATTAATGACCTCCGTTAACAAGTACTTCATCTTCATTTTATTATTCTGATAATCAAAAAACGTATTAATTGTAATTTCATTATTACTATCAATATCCCTAAAATTAAAATTTCTTCTCAAATAATATATAATAGAAATTAAATCATGAGAATTAGCGCTTATATGTTTTTCTGTTTTTTTGTTAGTTTTTATATTATGTATTATTGCTTTCTCCAGATTATGATCAAAATAAATTGATAGATTTTTTGTATAACCACCCTCATTAATACTTCTAATAAATTTGTAAGGACTAGTATCTTTTTTGTCAAAATAACTTTCATATCTATCATTGACTTTAAAAAACCAATTTATTGGGCCTACTGTTTTTCCAATAGCAACTACATGATAGAATTCCTTATTATCCAATGTGTCATTTGTTAGGACCATTGTAGCTTCTCCTGCCTTTAACCATCCACTATATGATATCCTGTATTTCAACCATTCACCTGATTTGAATGGCTTAAATTCTTGAGAATTAATTGTGTTAAAATTAATTATCAATAAGAAGAGAATTATCCTTTTAATGTTCATCAAAGACATTGAATAATGTTCAAAAATAATAAAATCGTAGTATTAAAATTATCTAGACTTATAATAATTATAAATTAATAATGCTCTTTTGTCCCCAATTATTTTTTTTAGATCCTTGATTTTTGCAGTAGATATATTTCTGTTGGATTTAAAATGTCTTAATAAATCTAAAATTGTTTTTTCTCCAATACCTTTAATCTGCTCTAGTTCATTTGTTAAAAAACTACTTCCTCTTTTATTTCTATGATGTTTTAAACTAAATCTATGAGCTTCATTTCTTAGATTCTGAATTAGCTTTAGAGTCTCTGATCTTTTATCTAAATATAATGGAATGGAGTCATTAGGAAAGTATATCTCTTCCAATCTTTTAGCAATTCCAATTAAAGCAATCTTCTTGTCCAATTTTAATTCAATTAATGCATTTAGTGCAGAAGATAATTGTCCCTTGCCCCCATCAATAATTGCCAATTCAGGTAGTGATTGCTTCTCTTTTAATAATCTAGAATACCTTCTATACACTATCTCTTGCATCATTGCAAAATCGTTAGGCCCAACAACTTCTTTTATATTAAAATGTCTATATTCTTTTTTATTAGGCTTAGCATTTTTAAAAACAACACATGCTGATGTAGCATTTGTTCCATGAAGATTTGAATTATCAAAACATTCTATATGATAGGGCTCTTTATTTAATTTTAAATCTATTTTTGCTTGATTTAATATCCTTTGGTAATGCGCCTCAGGATCTAATTGCTTTCTTTGTTGAAGTTGATTTATTCTAAAATGTTTAACATTTTTTAAAGACAAATCAACAATTTGTTTCTTATCACCAGTTTTCGGCAAACTTACTTTTATATTTTGGCCTAAATTAATTTTACAATTCGTATAAATCTCCTTTGATTCAGAATTGAATTTTGATCTTATCTCAAGAATTGCAAATTCTAATATTTCTTTATCATCTACCTCAAATTTCTTTTTTATTTCTGTATTATATGATCTAACTATAGAACCATAACAAATTTGTAAAAAATTAATATATGCATAATCCGTTTCAGAGTAAACTGTAAAAACATCAACATTATTTATTTTTGGATTAACTATAGTAGATTTAGACTGATAGTTCTCAAGTGCAATAAGTTTTTCTTTAATTTCTTGTGCCTTTTCATATTGCATATTCTTTGAATACTGCTGCATTTTTTTCTTCATTACATTTTTAAATTGGCTAAATTTTCCCTTAAGAATTTCTCTAGCCAAATCTATATTCTTCTTGTACTGAGTTTCTATTAATTTAGTTTCATTTGTTTTCTCTACACCTTCAATATTAAAGCCGAGAATTATTGAATGTCCATTTTTTTTAAATAATCTTAGAGATAGTTTGTTTTTTTTGTCATTAATTTTTTTTTCAGTTAGGTTATAGTTGCTTAACCTTATGGGAAATAAATTATTAATTAAATCAAGTAAAGTATTGATTGTTTTGATAGATGTATATGGGCCATAATATTCAGATCCATCATGAATTAATTTTCTTGTAATAAATAGTCGAGGGAATCTTTCGTTTTTTATACACATCCAAGGATATGATTTGCCATCCTTTAGTTGAATATTATACTTAGGTTTATATTTTTTTATTAGATTATTTTCTAATAACAACGCATCTGACTCAGTTTTAACAAGAATATGTTTTATAAAGGAGATATTAGAAATTAATTTATTTGTCTTTCCTGTATGGCTCTGCTTAGAAAAATATGAATTGACTCTTTTTTTTAAATTTTTTGCTTTTCCTATATAAATAATGTTATTTTTTGAATCAAAAAATTGGTAAACTCCCGGATTACTTGGAAGATTGTTAGAAATAATTTTTAAACTCTTAATATCCATAAAATTATAAGGATTATTAGAGAATACTGGCTATTTATTTTTGTATATTTTTAGCCTCAATACTCAAAGTTGCGTGCGGTACTAATTTAAGTCGTTTCTTGCTAATTAATTTACCTGTTACTCTACAAAGGCCATAAGTTTTATTTTCTATTCTAATCAATGCAGTTTTCAAATCTCTTATAAACTTCTCTTGTCTTAATGCAAGTTGTGAATTTGATTCTTTACTCATAACAGAACTTCCTTCATCAAAAGCCTTAAAGGTAGGGGCTGTATCTTCAGTGCCATTGTTATGATCATTCATATATGCACTTTTTATTAACTCAAGGTCATGCTTTGCTTTTTCAATTTTACCTAAAATTAACTTCCTAAATATTTTCAAATCCTTATCTGAATATCTTGTGCTTAATACAGATCCCATATTTTCATTCTTTAGTTATAAATATTTTTGTTTTAATCTTATCAAAATCTACTTCTGTTCCATTTTTTAAATCCTTTTTCAAATCAATAGAATTTGCTAATGTTTCAGATTTCATATAATCAATATTTTTTTCTACTGCTCTAGCAATTCTATCGTCATAAAGGATAACAATTTTAATTCTATCAGTAACTTCAAAACCAGATACTTTTCTAATATTTTGTATTCTACTGATTAATTCCCTAGAAATTCCCTCATCAATTAAATCCTCATCTATAGTTATATCTAAGGCTACTGTAATGTTCCCCTCGTGCGCCACCAGCCATCCTTCAATATCATTTGAAAAGATTTCAAAATCCGAGACAGCGAATGTAACATTTTTTTTGTTAATTATTAAATCGATTTTAGATGTAGTTTCTAAATTTTGAATTTGTTCTGGTGTTAATTTTCCAACTATAGAAGCAATTTCTTTCATTTGGGTTCCAAATCGTGGACCTAAATTTTTAAAATTTGGTTTAACTTTTTTTATTAATAAATCAGATTGCCCCTCAATAAATTCAATTTTTTTAACATTAACCTCTCTTTTTATCAATTCTGAAACTGCAGAGATTTGCTTTTTTTGTTCATTGTTATTAACAGGAATCATTATTTTATTTAACGGCTGCCTTACTTTTATCTTTTCCTTAGCTCTTAAAGACAATGTAAGAGATGATATTCTTTGAGCATATTTTATCTTCTCTTCTAATTTTTTGTCTACTAGGGATGGCTTTACCTTAGGGAATAAATCCAAATGAACACTCTCTGCATTATTATTTAAAACATTTTTTGTCAAATCTTGATAAAGTCTGTCCATAAAAAATGGGGCAATTGGGGCAGAAAGTTTAGAAATATTCAATAAAACTGTATATAGAGTTTGATATGCAGATATTTTGTCTAACTCATATTCGCCTTTCCAAAATCTTCTTCTGCTCAATCTCACATACCAATTACTTAAATATTCAATAACAAATTCTGAAATTGCTCTTGCTGCTTTTGTTGGCTCATAATCACTATATAAATCGTCAACTCTTTCAGTTAATGAGTTTAATTCAGATAAAATCCATCTATCTATTTCAGGTCTATCCTGATATGTAATTTTACTTTCCTTAAAAGCAAACCCGTCTATATTCGCATATAATGAAAAAAATGAATATGTATTATATAGGGTTCCTAAAAATTTTCGTTTAACCTCATCAACTCCGTCTATGTCAAATTTTAGATTATCCCAAGGATTTGAATTTGATATCATATACCATCTAGTTGCATCTGGGCCATAATCATTTAATGTTTTAAATGGATCAATTGCATTCCCCAATCTCTTAGACATTTTTTGCCCATTCTTGTCTAAAACAAGACCATTTGAAACAACATTTTTATATGCATTTGACTCAAAAACTAATGAACTAATTGCGTGAAGTGTATAGAACCATCCTCTAGTCTGATCCACGCCTTCAGCAATAAAATCAGCTGGGAAAAATTTATTTTTGTCAATTAAATCCTTGTTTTCAAAAGGATAATGCCATTGGGCATAGGGCATGCTCCCTGAATCAAACCAAACATCAATTAAATCAGTTTCTCTAAACATTTTTTCTCCAGTATTTGAAACTAAAACAATTTTATCTACTACATGTTTGTGTAAATCTATCTTATTGTAATTTTCCTCAGAATAATTTTCTGATTCAAAATCTGAAAAAATATCCTCAGACATAACGCCATGTTCAACAGATTTTTTTATTTCTTCCTTTAACTCTTTTGCCGAACCTATACATATTTCTTCAGAACCATTTTCAGTTCTCCAAATTGGCAATGGTATTCCCCAAAATCTGGATCTAGATAAATTCCAATCATTTACATTTTCCAACCATTTTCCAAATCTACCATCCCCTGTTGATTTTGGTTTCCAATTTATTGATCCATTTAACTTGACCATAGAATCACTAATCTTTGACATTTTAATAAACCAAGAATCAATTGGATAGTATAAGATTGGCTTGTCAGTCCTCCAACAATTAGGATAGCTATGCTTATATTTTTCAACTCTAAAAGCTCTGTTTTCCTTTTTTAATTTTATAGCAATTTCAATATCTACAGATTTTTCAGGAACTTTTTCAGAATCATAATATTCATTTTTTACATATTTCCCTGATAGTTCTTTCATTTCAGATATAAATCTTCCCTGCAAGTCAACTAGTGGAACTAAATCTCCATTTTTATCTTTTACTAACATAGGTGGAATCTGAGGCTTTGCTTGTTTAGCTACTAATGCATCATCTGCACCAAATGTTGGAGCTGTATGAACAATGCCTGTCCCATCACTTGTACTTACATAATCTCCATGGATAATTCTAAATGCATTTTCAGGATTTTCAGCAGGTAAAGCATATTTTAATAATTGTTCATATTTAATATCTAAAAGATCTTTTCCAAGAAATTTATTTGATATAAAAAAAGGTATTTTCTTTGAATTAGATTCAAACCCTAATAACTCTGATTCATGGTTGATTTCAAAATAATTTCCTGAAAATAGCTTATGAATTAAATCTGTCGCTAATATTACTTGTATAGACTCGTATGTATATTGATTAAATGTTTTAATTAAAGTATATTCTATTTTAGAGCCAACTGTAAGTGCTGTATTGCTTGGCAATGTCCAAGGAGTAGTTGTCCAGGCTAATAAATAAATATCTTCTCCATTATTTAAAAAGTCTGGAAGATTGTCGTTAATAATTTTAAACTGAGCAGTTACAGAAGTATCCGTCATATCTTGATATGTCCCTGGCTGATTCAATTCATGAGAACTAATTGCTGTCCCAGCTTTAGGTGAATAAGGCTGAACTGTATAACCTTTATACATTAAGTCTTTATTATAAATCTGTTTTATTAACCACCATACAGTTTCCATGTATTTTGAATTATAAGTAATATATGGATCTTCCATGTCTACCCAATAACCCATTTTCTTAGTAAGGTCATTCCATATATCCGTATATTTCATTACGGCTTCTTTACATGAGTTATTGTAATCCTCAACGCTAATTTTATTGCCAATATCTTCCTTTGAAATACCAAGACTATTCTCTACGTCTAATTCAACTGGTAGCCCATGTGTATCCCATCCTGCTTTTCTTTTTACTTGATATCCCTTCATTGTTTTATACCTTAAAAAGATGTCTTTGATTGTTCTTGCTAAAACATGATGAATACCTGGGAGCCCATTTGCTGATGGCGGCCCTTCATAAAAAATATAAGGAACTTTTCCCTCTGCATTAGAAACAGATTTTTTAAAAATATCATTCTTATCCCAATAAGACAGAATGTCTTGAGCTATATTGGATAAATCTAATTTTTTATATTCTGGAAAAATCATATTTTTTCTCTCGATTTTAAACTGTTTCTGAAAATAGTAAATTTAGTTAAACTTATCTAGTTTTATTCACTAAAGATTGTAAGAATTAATAACCATAGCTGTCAGCAATTGCATCTGCTCTTTGAAGTAGGTATTCTTTTGTAATTCCTGCAATATCATCCATATTATAAGCAGATCTGTATATATGCATTGCTTTTTCAGGATTACCAGTTTCTTCATAAAATCGACCCATATAATAACTAGGGAGTATTGTCTCTCTATATTTATTTGTAGCTAATTTTGCTAAATCCTTAAAAAAATTAAATTTTTCTGTCTCATCTATATATTGTTCAACTGCAATGAAATCATTAATTGAAATTTCTTTAATAACTCCAAAGTGATCCTTTATTTTTTCATATTTTTCTTCTAGATATCTAACTGGTGAAGTTTTCAATTTTAAAATAATTGAATCATATTCTACTCTATTTATATCCTTATATATAGAAAACATATCCTCAATTGAATATGGTATGGTATATGCTGGCAAAGTATAATGAGAGGGTGTTTCTAGATTTTGAAATTTATAATGAATATTTTTATTATTTAACGAATCAAGTCTTTGATTGAAATCTAATACATCTTCTGAAATTGATTTATAATCTTCATTTGACGTGCTAATATAATAGTATATATTATGTGAAGAAGATATTAAATATTGTGCTAAATATTTTTTCATTTGTTTGGTAAATTTTGGGCTAACAACTATATATCCATTCATTATTGGAACTTTTTTTATTATAAAGAAATTGATAAAGTTTGCAGTTCTTTCATGCCCTACGGCAACTCTAAACTTAGTTGTTCTATAATTCTTGTTTATATAAGGAATCAATTCCTGAGATACGAATTCAAAGAAATTTGCAGTAGACGATATAGGTGTAAAATTTATATTATCTATAACACTTGTGTCATTGTATCTTGAATCAATTTGATTTATTCCTACTACAATCGCTTCAGGAATATCACCCCAAAAGGACATGTAGTCTACATTCCCTGAAACTATCTCAAATAAATAATCTCCATCAAAAACAATAAATACTGGATAATGCTTTTTTTCATCCACATTATAGTCTCTTGGCAACTGTATTGTAATTTCCCTTTCTGTATCTAATTTATCAGAATAAATCTTCTCATAAATATTATTGTTTCTTATACTGTCTGTCTCTTGAGAACAGAGTGTATAAGATGAAATAAAAAATATAATTAATAATAATTTATGATTCATTTAATCTTTTTTTTATTATTTATAAAAGGTAATATAATTAATGATAATCCTCCAAAAATAATTATCATTAAGGTCTGAGAAGTCCACATAATCCAGCCAAAAGACAAACTTGATACTGAACTTATGCCAAACCAACTAAAGGAAATTTGGACGGCAAGTGGATAAGCTCCAATTCCTCCAGGGGTGAACATTATAGTTAAACTAGACAATATAAATGAAATTAAAATCATTGAGAATGATAAATCTGGCAACTCAATAACTGCTTTACTTGTTACATAAAACATAAGGACATACATGAGCCAAATAAATATGCTATGCATAATAAAAAGCCACTTATTCTCCAGTTTAAATATTATCATAAACCCTTCATATAGTCCCTTGAAAAAAGTTTGTATTTTAGAAATAATACGGAATGACTTACTGTTTTTTCTTGATAATAAAAATAAAATTCCACCTAATATAATAAATGAGAACATTATTAATTTGAGATTAATAAAACTACTTGCCTCATAAAGCTTTTCAGTAATAAGTTGATAATTAATAAATAGTCCAATTACTATTAGTATGCTAACACAGAGGACGTCTACTGCTCGTTCTGCAACAATAGTTCCAATGCCTTTTTCTAAAGGAATATCCTCATATTTATATACAATAGTTCCCCTTGCAATATCCCCAGCTCTTGGGAAAGTATAATTTATTAGATAAGCTGAAAAAATAGCCATCACACTATTTAAAAAACTGATTTTATAGCCTAGAGGTTCTAGTAAATATTTCCAACGGTATGACCTAGATAAATGACTTAACGCGCCCAATATAACTCCAAATATTACCCAACTATATTCTGCATTAGCAAATGATTCAATGATTGAATTAATATCATTTTCATTAAGAGTTGTAATAGAATAAAATATACAACCAATTCCTATTGATATAGGAATAATTAATTTTAGATATTTTATAAAATTTATTTTCAACTTTTAATTTAATGCAATATTGTCTATTAATCTAACTCCTTGTAATTTAACTGCTATGAATGCTCTGTATTGTTTGTTAATTGTTTTTTCCTTAACTGGAATTAAAGATTTTGATTCTGCAATAGTAAAATATTCTAATTCTATTTCAAGTATGTTATCAAAAAACTTATCTACATAAGTATAAATTTCTAGAAAACTCATTGAGTCAAAATTGATTCTAACATAATTAATGATCTCATACACCTTGCTTGCAATTTTTCTATTATGTTTGCTTAATTTTGTATTCCTAGAGCTTAAGGCTAAACCATCCTTTTCTCTTATGGTTTGACATCCAATAACATTAACTGGGATATTATTACCACTTACTAATTCCTGAATAATTCTTAACTGCTGAAAGTCTTTTTCTCCAAAATAGGCATTTTTAGGCTTAATAATATTAAATAAGTGACTAACTATGGTAGCTACTCCATTAAAATGGCCTTTTCTATATCTTCCCTCCATAAATTTATCTAAGTCATAAAAATTAAATTTTTTAACAGATAAATTTTTATTATAAATGTTATTAATCTCGGGAGCAAAAATAATTATATCAGTTGAAATGCTGTCTAAATAATTACAATCTTTTGTTAAATTTTTAGGATATAAGTTCAGATCCTTTTTATCATTAAATTGAGTAGGATTTACAAAAATACTTACAATTGTATAATCATTTTCCTTTATTGATCTTTTAACTAATGAGGTATGACCTTTATGTAATGCTCCCATTGTAGGTACTAAACCAATTTTAAAATTATTTTTTCTAAGATTGTTTAATTTGACTATTAAATCTGATTTTTTCCTAAATAGGTTCATTTTAATAAAAATTTAACACCTTGTAAACTTAATACATTGCAATTAATCTGCATAATTTTTGTAATTTTGCTTCCTTTTACGGGCCAGTTCAAACTTAAGGGATTATGAAAAACAAAAAGATTTTATATGTAACATCTGAAGTAATTCCTTATCTTCCAGAAACAGAGATCTCTTCTATGTCATTTGAAATCCCTCGGATGATAAATAAACAAGGTGGGCAAATTAGAATTTTCATGCCAAAATATGGTAGCATCAATGAAAGAAGGCATCAACTCCATGAAGTTATAAGGTTATCTGGTCTGAACCTTGTAATTAATGATCTTGATATGCCCTTAGTTATTAAAGTTGCTTCAATCCCTAAAGAAAGGATACAAGTGTATTTTATTGATAATGAAGATTACTTTAAAAGAAAGGCTACATTTAATGATGAAAATGGCAAACTATTTAAAGATAACGATGAGCGTGGAATATTTTTTGCCAAAGGAGTAATTGAAACAATAAAAAGGCTCAATTGGCCTCCAGATATTATACATGTCCATGGCTGGTTATCCTCATTTTTCCCTTTATATTTAAAAGAAGTGTATAAAGATGAGCCAATCTTTCAGAATAGTAAGATCATTACCTCTATATATGGCACAGGATTTGCTGGATCATTAAATAAAAAGTTGAAAGATAAAATTATATTTGATGAAATAGAAAAAAATAAAATTGCAGGGATAAAAACCCCTAACTATGTGAATCTTATGAAAATTGCAATAGATTTTTCAGATGCTTTAATAATAGGATCAGAAAATATTTCCAAAGAACTTCAAGATTATCTGAATAAATGTAAAAAACCTGTTTTAGGATTTCAGTCTAAAGATTCATTTATAGAAAAATGTACAGAATTTTACAACAAATTGTTGAATTAAATCTACACTAAATGTTCAAATCATCAAATAGATTTTCTTTATATCTTGTAATTTGTTTAACGTTAATATTTGCTCAAGCATGTGAAAAAGATTTCACTAGTCTTGATTCAGATGTAATAAATTCTGATAACGCAATTAATTTTGAAACAAACTCAATTGAATATCCAATTGTCACGCATTCAAGGATTGTTGATCCTGTCCAATCAAATAATTTACCCTCATTTCTTCTAGGATATAATAATCATGCTATTTATGGTGAATCAACCTCTAGTTTTGTAGGACAAATGGTTCCAGATCAGTATTCGCCAGATTTTGGAGATAATACGGTTCTAGATTCAGTTATTTTGACAATACCTTATTTCAGCAGAGGGATAGAGACAAGTGATGAAGATGACATAACATATGAGCTTGATTCAGTGTATGGAGATTCTCCTATTAAGCTTTCTATATATAGAAATAATTTTTTCTTACGCTCATTTGATCCATATGGAGAATTTGATGATAGTCAAAAATATTATTCTAACGGTTCATTGTCAGATTTAGAATTAATCACTCAAGGGCAATTGGAAGGAGAATTACTATTTGAAATTAATGATTTTGTTCCAAGTGCAAATCAAATTAATTTAACTGAATTAGACACACTTGATGTTCCTTTTGTTTCACAAAAAATTGCTCCAGCCATAAGATTTAGATTAGACGCCCCAAATGATACTTATTGGCAAAATTTAATATTTGATAATGAGGACGATCCAGTATTACTCAATGAAAATAATTTTAAAGATTTTTTTAGAGGCTTATATATAAAGGTAGAAGGGATAAATCCCGAAGGCTCTATGATGTTACTAAATTTAGCATCCACGAATACAAATCTAACCATTCACTATACCTCTGACACGCCAATAACCGACGAAACAGATACTAGTAATGAAGATGACATAACATCATATCAAAATGATTATGTTATTAATTTTTCTGGAGTTCTTTTAAATATTTTTGATAATAATTTTTCAGTTGATGTGTCAAATTCTGATGAAGTTAATGGTGATGAAAACATATATCTAAAAGGAGGTGAAGGTTATATTGGACTCATTGATTTATTTAATGGAACAGTTGAAAATGAAGTAGGAGATCAAGTAGATGCATTTGATCATTTTAAAAGTTTCTTTTACGATGATATATCAGATTCTTCACTAAAATTAATTAATGAAGCATATATTGAGTTTTATGTAAATCAAAATCTGAATTTAGAGAATGAGCCTGATAGAATATACCTGTATAATTATGAGCAAAATACAAGTTTGATAGATTATTTTATTGATCAATCAGTGAGCTCAACTACAATTAATGCAAAAATTAATCATCTAGAGCCTTTACAAAGAGTTGATGATGATCCTGAAGGTCAAGGAATAAAATATAAAATTAGAATAACTGAGCATTTAAATAATATTATCTTACTGGATTCAACAAATGCAAGATTAGGATTAGGAACAATTAATGATACAGCCGCTACATCATTCTTTAGTATACTAAATGATGATGATGATCTTCAATTAGCTTCTGGAACAATTTTAAGTCACAAAGGAACGATCCTGCATGGCAATCAAAGTCAACAAGAAGATAAGAGACCTAAAATTAAAATCTATTATACTGAACCAGAAGATTAGAAGTTATGGAGATTAGAATAGCTAATAATTTATAATTCATTTTATTTAGAAAAATTTAAATTTATAAAAAGGCCCTATGTGTGGAATTGTAGGATATTTAGGATCAAAAAATGCATACCCAATAATTTTAGAAGGGCTGAAAAGGCTTGAATATAGGGGCTATGATAGTGCAGGGATTTGTTTATATAATGGAAATAAATTAATTTCTAATAAGTCAAAAGGGAAAATAAGCAAATTAGAAAAGAGAATCTCTAAGCTTAAAACCTTTCATGGGAATATAGGAATAGGACATACAAGATGGGCAACTCATGGTGAGCCTAATGATAAAAACTCTCATCCTCATTCTTCAAACTCAAATGACATACATATTGTTCACAATGGAATAATAGAAAATTATTCAGCTGTAAAAGAGGAATTGATAAATAAAGGATTTCATTTTCATTCTGAAACTGATACAGAGGTGTTAGTTAATCTGATTGAATACATACAAATTAAAGAGAATGTCAAACTTGGTGAGGCAGTTCAATTAGCATTAAATCAAGTCATAGGAGCCTATTCAATTGCAGCTATTGATATTAAAAAGCCTGATGAAATAGTTGTTGCTAGACTAGGGAGTCCATTATGTATAGGTGTTGGTAAAGATGAGTATTTCATTGGAAGTGATGCTACTCCATTTTTAGATTATACGAAAAAAGCTATCTACCTAAAAGATGGAGAAATGGCTATAATTCGAAATCACAAACCAACTCAATATAGAAAAATAGCTGATGACTCTTTTACTAATCCAACAGTTGAAAAATTAGAAATTGATTTAGCTAAAATTCAAAAAAAGGGATTTGATCATTTTATGTTAAAAGAAATTTTTGAACAACCCTCGGCAGTTATTGATACACTTCGCGGTAGACTCAGATTAAAAAAAGGAATTATAAAAATGTCTGGTATTGATGATTTTATTGATAAATTTCTCTCAACAAATAAAATTACTATTGTCGCTTGTGGCACTTCATGGCATGCAGGACTAATTGCAGAATATATGTTTGAAAAAATTGCTAAAATTTCTGTTGAAGTCGAATATGCATCTGAATTTAGATACCGTAATCCTGTAATAGATAAGTCTGATATAGTTATTGCTATATCACAGTCTGGCGAGACTGCTGATACACTAGCTGCAATAAAACTAGCTAAAAAACAAGGTGCTTTTGTATATGGGATCTGCAACGTGGTTGGCTCTACAATTAGTAGAGAAGCAGATGCAGGATCATATACTCATGCAGGTCCAGAAATTGGAGTTGCTTCAACTAAGGCATTTATAACTCAAATAACTATTCTCTTTTTAATTGCTGTTAAATTAGGTAAAAGCAGAGGTGTTCTTTCTTCAAAACAATTTCGTGAATACATTTATGAATTAAATTCTATAAAGAAAAAAATTACTAAAGTTCTTAGTTCTAATGATAAGATTAAAAAAATTGCTGCTAAAATAAAAAACGCTACTAATTGCTTATATCTAGGCAGGGGATATAATTTCCCAGTTGCATTGGAAGGTGCATTAAAGCTTAAAGAAATTTCTTATATACATGCTGAAGGATATCCTGCTGCTGAAATGAAGCATGGTCCAATTGCACTAATTGATAAAAATATGCCTTCAATAATTATTGCAACAAATAAACTTTACTATGATAAAATTTTAAGTAATGTTCAAGAAATTAAATCAAGAAAAGGCAAAATAATTGCAGTAGTATTTGAAGGTGATAAGGAAATTTCTAAGATTGCTGATTACACAATTGAAGTGCCTGAGACAATTCCGGCATTAACTCCATTTGTTACCACAATTCCACTACAATTATTGTCATATCACATAGCTGTTAAGCTAGGCAGAAATGTAGATCAACCTAGAAATCTTGCTAAATCAGTTACCGTTGAATAGTGTTGAAAGGTTTTAAATTTTAATAAAAATCTGTCCATTGTCATATATTTAAAGTGTTTGTTAAATTATAGCATATTTGTAGATAACATATTATATGATTATATTGTATCATCAAAAATTAAACTAATAACTAAATTATGAGAACAATTCTTAAAATTTTTATGATGTTGTTTTGTGTATTTTCTTATGCACAAACCACTGTAACTGGTAGTGTTACTGACAGCAATAGCCAACCTCTTTCGGGAGCAACGGTTGTAATAGTTGGTTCTTCTACAGGAGTAGTTGCAGATTTCGACGGAAATTATTCTATCACTTCAGACATGGATACTCCTTTTACTCTACAAGCTAGTAGTGTTGGATTTCAAGCTATGTCAGCAGAAGTAAGTTCTTCATCAACGGTTAACTTCGTTCTTGAAGACAATACTGCACTTGATGCAGTTGTAGTTTCTGCATCAAGAACACCTCAAAGAATTTTTGAGTCTCCGGTTACTATTGAGAGATTCGGAACAAAAGACATAGCAACTACTGCTTCTGCAGATTTTTATGATGGATTAGAAAATTTAAAAGGTGTAGATATAAATGTTAACAGTTTAACATTTAAAGCAATTAACACAAGAGGATTTGCAACTTTTGCAAATACAAGATTTGTGCAATTAGTTGATGGAATGGATAATTCTGCTCCTGCATTGAATTTCCCGCTTGGTAACTTACTAGGTATGACGGAAACTGATGTATTGAGCGTTGAAATTATTCCTGGATCATCATCAGCACTTTATGGTGCAAATGCATTTAACGGGATACTACTTATGGAAAGTAAGAATCCTTTTGATCACCAAGGAGTTAGTGGTCAGTACAAGCATGGTATTACATCTCAAGATGCTGCTGGAGATAATGAATTTAGAGATCTTCAAGTAAGATGGGGTCATAAATTCAGCGATAAAGTAGCAATGAAAGTTAATTTCGCTTACTTACGCGGAGTCGATTGGATAGCTGATAGTACTCTTGATAAATTAGGAAGAGTTGATGAGAATGGAGCATTACTTACAAGAGATGCTTATGATCATGATGGAATTAACATTTATGGAGATGAAGTTTCTACTAATATTAACACTGTTGCTGGAATAATGGAAACAATGGGACTGCTTCCAGCTGGAGCTTCTGCTCTAGTGCCTTCAGTAAGTGTAAGTAGAACTGGATATAGAGAAGTAGATTTAACAGATCACGTAGCAAGAAGCAAAAAAGCTGATTGGGGTCTATATTGGAGGCCAAATGCTGATGATCTTCAAATTACATATATAGGAAAAATTGGAACTGGTGAAACAGTTTATCAAGGAACAAACAGATATGGAATAGAAAACTTCATTATGACTCAGCATAAATTAAATGTTAAAGATGATAACTTCTCTTTTACAGCATATATGACTGAAGATAATGCAGGAGATTCTTATGACATGAACTTTACTGCAATTAATATAAATAGAATATGGAAAGATGATTTAACTTGGTTTGCAACATATGTTGGTGGAATTGTTCAGGGACAACTTGGTGGATTAACAATGGATGGTGCACATGCACTGGCAAGAAGTGCTGCTGATGCAGGGCGTTTTGAACCAGGATCTCAAGCTTATTTAGACGCTTTTGAGACTGTAACTAATGACCCTGATATTACAACTGGATCAAAATTCAAGGATAATTCTAAAGTCTATAACGCTGACTTTAACTATAATTTTAGTCATATGTGGGATTGGGCAGAAGTTCAAGTAGGAGGTTCATATAGAGAGTATGCATTAAATTCTTCTGGAACAATATATACTGATTATGATGGACCAATACATTATGGCGATATGGGTGTCTATACTCAGGTAGTAAAAAATATGGCAGATGACAGATTCACGGTAACAGCAGCAGCTAGATACGATAAAGCAGAATTTTCTGATGGAGCGGTAACTCCAAGGGTAGCTTTTGCATATACTGCTGGTAAAGATAGAAATCACAACGTTAGACTGTCATTTCAAACAGGATATAGAAATCCAACTACTCAAGACTTGTTTATTGGTTTTGATGTTGGACGTGCAAGGCTGATTGGTTCTGCACCTGATAATCCTGCAAGATATGTTAGAGATTATTCAGTAAGTGCTGCAGGTCAAGCCCTTGGCTTTCCAGCAACAGTTACTTTAACAGGTGAAAATGCATTTAATAATTCGTTTTCTGCTTCATCAGTTATAGCAATGGCGGCAACAGGGAACCCTGGATTATTACAGGCCTCTGGAGTTGAATATGTTAAGGCTGAGCAAATGCAATCTGTTGAATTTGGATGGAGAGCAAAATTATCAAACACATTTACAATTGATGCTAATATTTATAAAAATGCATATCAAGATTTCATAAGTACTCAAGTAGTAATTTCACCATATTATGGACAAGTTGGAGATAACGGATTATCTATTTTAGCAATTGCAAATGGTGACTTTGAAACCTATAGTGCTTATACAAATGCTGATGCTGAAGTAGAATCTTGGGGAGCAACTGTTGGTATAAGAACTAAGATTTTTAAAGATTATGATCTTTCAGCAAACTATACTAAATCAGTCTTAGAATTTGATCAGGAAGCATACCCAGATTTTGCTACTAACTGGAATACTCCAGAAGATAAATGGAAAGTTCAATTTGGAAATACAAATGTTTTTGAAAATGTTGGATTTAATGTTGCTTGGAGATGGTTTACTGACTTTTATTGGGAATCAACATTTGGAAACGGAGATGTTCCTGCTACTCATGTAATTGATGCGCAGATAAATTTCACTATTCCAAAGTGGAAATCAGTAATAAAAATTGGTGGTGCTAATATTGGTGGAGAAGAATACTTTACCGCATTTGGTTCAGGATTTATTGGTACACAATATTACGTCTCTTGGACTGCTAATAACTTATAATTAAATAATAATTAAACTAATAAAAATTATGAAACTTAAATATTTATTTCTCTCATTCGTTTTAATTGCCTTTACAGGTTGTGACGCGGATTTAGATTCAATGGAGGGTATGCCTGTATTTCTTGACATAGACTCTGGAGATGCAGATTTTGAAAGATTTGTTGCTGTAGGAGCATCTGTAACAGCTGGATATACCGATAATGCTTTATTTCAAGCTGGTCAAATGAACTCATATCCTAACATTATGGCTAGTGTTATGGCCCACGCAGACGGTGGTGTATTTACTCAGCCTTACACTAATGATAATGTTGGAGGATTATTATTGTTTGGAAATCAAATTGCAGGACCAAGATTATTTTTTAATGGTGCTGGTCCAGCTCCAGTTAGTGGGACTCCTACAACTGAAGTTTCAGACATCATGGCTGGTCCTTATAGTAATTTAGGTGTTCCAGGTGCTCAGGCACTTCATTTACTTGCTCCTGGATTCGGAAGTATGGCAGCGATGATGATTGGTCAGGCTAATCCTTATTATGTAAGAATGGCTTCTAGTGATGGCGCTTCGGTAATTGGAGATGCCCTTATGCAATCTCCTACATTTATTTCACTATTTTCAGGTGGTAATGATGCCTTAGGTTTTGCCGTTTCTGGAGGAACAAGTTCATTAACAGATCCTGCAGCCTTTGACTTTGCTTTTGGGACGACTATGGCTATGTTAGCTTCATCAGGTGCTGATGGACTTGTTATGAATATTCCTGATGTTACTGCACTCGCATTTTTAAATACAGTGCCTTATAATTCAATACCGCTCGATGCAGGTACAGCTCAAATGCTGAATGGTGGTTTTGCTGCCTACAATGGTGGATTACAAGTCTTTGCAATGATGGGAATGATTAGTGCCGCAGAAGCTGCTGCTAGAACAATTGTTTTTGCTGCGGGTCAGAATGCTGTTACTATAGAGGATGATGACTTAACTGATTTATCTTTTTTCGGAGTACCTAGCTATAGAATGGCAACTGCTGATGATAAAGTTGTATTAACAGCGGCAACATTCCTAGGAACAACTGTTGGAGGTAATCCAACTCTAATAAATGGAGTGAGTGTCCCTCTTGCTAATAATTGGGTTCTTACTGCAAGTGAAGTTGCGGAAGCACAAGCTGCTGTAAATTCCTTTAATGCTACAATTCAAGGTGTAGCATCACAATACGGATGGGCGTTTTGGGATGCATATGCAGTTTTAAATCAAGTAGTTGGCCCAGGTCTTCCAATGGATGATTTTGTACTGACAGGTGATTTAGTAATGGGAGGATTATTTTCACTTGATGGAGTTCATCCAACTGCAAGAGGAAATGCTGTAATAGCTAAGTTAATGCTAGAGGCAATTGATGCTCATTACGGATCTAATCTTTCGGATGTTCATTTAGATATTGGTGATTACCCAACAAATTATCCTGATGGATTATAACCTTTTAAAAAAACATAACTAAAACCTAAAAAAACCTGAATGAAAATTCAGGTTTTTTTATTCACAAAAGTTAATTTTTTTTATAAAAAAAATTATCTTTGCATGATTAAACTTTTTTAATTTTTTAAACACAAGATCCCAATATGATTTCCGGTAAAGTTTCACAAATAGTCGGCCCCGTAATTGATGTTGAATTTGATACAGAAAAAGGGCTTCCAAAAATTTATGATTCATTAGAAATTAAAAAGCCTGACGGTACAATATTAGTACTTGAAGTTCAGTCTCATATTGGAGAAAACATTGTGAGAACCATAGCTATGGACTCCTCGGATGGATTAAGCAGAGGAGCTGTTGCAAAAGCAACTGGAAGCCCAATTAAAATGCCTGTTGGAAAAGAAATAAATGGAAGACTCTTTAATGTTATTGGAGACTCAATTGATGGTATTGGTGATTTGCCTAAAACTGGAGATGATGGCCTAGCCATACATAGGGAAGCTCCAAAATTTAAAGATTTATCAACCTCCACGGAAGTTCTTTTTACAGGAATTAAGGTTATTGATCTAATTGAGCCATATGCAAAAGGAGGTAAAATTGGATTATTTGGAGGAGCTGGTGTTGGAAAAACTGTATTGTTGATGGAATTGATTAACAATATTGCAAAAGGTCATGGTGGTCTTTCCGTATTTGCTGGTGTTGGAGAAAGAACTCGTGAAGGAAATGATCTTCTTCGAGAAATGTTAGAATCTGGAATTATTACTTATGGCAAAGATTTTATGAAATCAATGGAAGAAGGTGGATGGGATCTAAGTAAAGTTGATAAAAAAGCATTGAAAGAATCAAAAGCAACATTTGTTTTTGGTCAGATGAACGAACCTCCTGGAGCTAGAGCAAGAGTAGCTCTCTCTGGATTAACAGTTGCTGAATATTTCCGTGATGGAGCTGGAGATGGCCAAGGGAAGGATGTACTATTTTTCGTAGATAATATATTTAGATTTACGCAAGCCGGTTCTGAAGTTTCTGCATTGCTTGGAAGAATGCCCTCAGCGGTTGGATATCAACCAACATTGGCAACAGAAATGGGTGCAATGCAGGAAAGAATAACCTCTACTAAAAAAGGATCTATTACTTCTGTGCAAGCAGTATATGTTCCTGCAGATGACCTTACAGATCCTGCCCCAGCAACTACATTTGCGCACCTTGATGCAACTACTGTTTTGTCTAGAAAAATTACCGAACTAGGAATTTACCCAGCAGTTGATCCATTAGATTCAACCTCTAGAATTCTAACACCTGAAATTATTGGAGAAGAACATTATAATTGTGCTCAAAGGGTAAAAGAGTTATTACAGCGCTATAAGGAGCTTCAAGATATTATAGCAATTTTGGGAATGGAAGAACTTTCTGAAGATGATAAAATGGCAGTTGGTAGAGCAAGGAGAGTTCAAAGATTCCTGTCTCAACCTTTTCATGTAGCAGAACAATTCACTGGTACTCCTGGAGTATTGGTTGATATTAAAGATACCATCAAAGGCTTTAATATGATAATGGATGGTGAACTAGATCATTTACCGGAAGCAGCATTTAATCTAAAAGGAACAATTGAAGGAGCTATAGAGGCTGGCGAAAAAATGTTAGCAGAAGTATAAATTCTAAGAAATCTTTTATATGTTTTTAGAGATCATTTCCCCAGAAAAAACAATTTATAGCGGAGAAGTTAATTCTGTTGCTGTACCAGGCGTTCAAGGCGAATTTGAAATGCTAAATAATCACGCAGCAATCGTATCAAGTCTTAAAAAAGGGTATATTAAAATTTATGGTGATATTAAACTAGATGATTCTATAAAAGATATGTTTGAAAAAGGTCCTGAAAGAGGATTTTTCCTTCCAATAAACTCTGGAACCGTTGAGTTGAAAGAGAATAGAGTAACTGCATTAGTAGAATAATTTTACAATGAAAAAAAGATTATTTTCAATTCTATTGGCAACTCTTTTTTTACAAAATATAAGTGCACAAAAGATTGAAAATACTATAGAAATTGATGAAGAAATAAATTTAGAAGCAATAGAAATTATTTCATCTCCAAGAATAGAATTGCCCTTTTCTGAAAATTCTAGGACTATTCAAGTTATTACAGAAGAAGAGATTGAAAGTAGCCCCGCAACTAATATAAGTGAATTGTTACAGCAAATAGCAGGAGTAGATATTAGGCGTAGAGGAGTTTCAGGAATACAAGCAGATTTATATATAAGAGGTGGCACCTTTGATCAAACTCTACTACTCATAGATGGGTTTAAAGTTGAAGATGCCCAAACAGGGCATCATACAATGAATATGGCAATTCCTATTGATGTAATAGAAAGAATAGAAATTATAAAAGGAGCAGCTTCCAGAATATATGGACAAAATGCATTTACTGGTGCTATAAATATTGTTACAAAGGAAGCTGTAAAAAATGAACGATCTAGAAAAATTGGATTTGGATCATTTGAACAAAGAGATATCTCTTTGACTCTCCATCAATCATATGAAAATTCATCATTTATAACCCATTATTCAAGACAATCATCAGAAGGATATAGATACAACACTGACTTTACAAATAATAACAATTTTATAAAAAGCAATTTTAAAATAAAAGCATTGCCCTTTAATATGATTGCGTCTTTTAACGAGAGAAAATTTGGGGCTAACGGATTCTATGCAAGCCCCGAAGCAATAGACCAGTATGAAGAAACACAGGCTAGTTTATTAGGAGTTAGTACTGAAATCAAAAGTGGCTCTGTAATAATTAAACCAAAAATATACTGGAAGAGAAATCAAGATATGTATATATATCTTAGACATGATCCATCAGTTTATAGAAACCTTCATATTACTAATAAGACAGGTATTGAATTAAATGGCTCTAGCACATCTAAAGCTGGTATTACTGGCTTTGGAATCGATGTAGCATCTGTGTCTCTTTCCAGTAATAATTTAGGCAATAGAAATAGGACTATGATAAATGTATTCATAGAACATCAATTTAAATTGCTAAAAAATAGGCTTGATATTACTCCTGGGGTTGCTTTTAATTATTTCTCAGACTTCAAATTCAATAAAAATTATAAGAATAATTTCTTTAGGAATTTTCTTGCATTTCCAGGCCTAGATATTGGTTATAAAATAAATGATAACTTTAGAATCTATACTAACATAGGATATACCTATAGAGCTCCTACATATACAGATCTATATTATAGTAGTCCAACCACTGTTGGAAATGAAAAATTAATTCCAGAAAAAGCACTTTCTGAAGAAGTTGGAATTCGTTATTTTAAAAATAAGCTAAATTTTTCCCTTGTTCTATTCAATAGAAAAGCCAAAGATCTCATTGATTATGTGAAAGCTATAGAGTCAGACCCCTGGCAAGCTACTAATATAAGAGAATTAAATACCAGCGGTTTAGAGGCTTCTATGAGAATTAAACTCTATGGAAAGAATAAAAAAACTCATTATATAAATTTTGGGTATAGTTATCTAAAAGATGATCTAGAGCCCTCTGAAATTCAATTCTCAAAATATGCTATTAATTCGTTAAAACATCATATAACATCAAGCATTAATCTTGCTATAAGCAAAAATTTATCTGGTTCACTTATCTATAAATATTCTGAAAGAACAACAGGTGAAAATTATACTGTTGTTGATATAAAAAATACTTTAATTATTAAAAACCTTAATTTCTCTCTAATTATAAATAATATATTTGATACTGAATATTCTGAGACAAATTTAGTTCCAATGCCTGGGCGGGCATACCTTTTCTCATGGGGATACAACGCTAAAAAAGATCGTTAACCTTTCTTATTATTAAATCATATTCCCAGCCTCGATAAGAAAGGAAGCTAATAAATTTTCTTTTTTTTGAATCCTTTGACCCAGTCAATGACTTATATTTTTTTAATGATAGCTTGTCAAAAGTTCCTATATAATCTGAATCAGTAATTTGATTTATTGCCTTGTTAATTAAATTAACATCTATTGCTCTTTTTTTTAATTCTAATATGATTTTTATTTTTCCCCATTTTTTTATTCTAAACCTTCCTTGAGCAAATGCTAAAGCAAATCTTTCCTCATTGATATAATCATTATTAATTAAATGATTTATAACATCATCTAATTCTGACTGATCTAAATTTAATGTGAAAAGTTTTTCTATGATCTCTTTTTTACATCTTTCCTGATATGAACAATAATTTTCTATTTTCTTTAAAATTTCAGGATTTTTGTAAGAAGCATTTCCCATTTTACATACTATAATTAATAGCAAATATGAAATTTATTCCAGGAGCTGAAATTCCAGATGAATATGGCCTATATAACTTATTTGTAAGATTTTCTATACTAGCAACAATTGAAATATTATCAGAAATTATATAGTTTGATCTTAAGTTTACCGTATACCATGCTGGGGAATACGGATTCCCATTGCTGTCTATAGCATACAGATACGGTTTATCAATTTCAGATTGTGCTAATTTATAAAATGGAATCTTTGAATTATAATTAATAAAGCCATCTATAACAATTTTTTTGCTGGTATATACTAAATGGAGACTAGCAAATTGAGGGGGTACATGCCTAATGGGCATTGAAATTGTATAATCATCCTTCTGTTTACCATCGATAAAATTATATTGAGCAACTGCCTTTAATTTTGTAGTTAATTGAGCAGTTAAGCCTATTTCAATTCCATAAATGCTAGACCTTGACCCATTTTGAATTGCCTGAACATTGCTCAATTCCCCATCATACATGATTTGAGTAATTCCATCTTCTAATTCAAAATCTGCTCTTATTAAACTATTATATAGATAAGTAAAATATGTAGAGAAGTCAAAGTTAATTTTGTCAAAAGTAATAGAGCCTCCTAAATCAACTCCTAAAGATCTTTCAGGTCTTAAATCAGGATTAGGAACCACAACAGATCCAGGCTCAGAATCAAAAATTTTAGCAACATCATCAAGATTAGGAGCTCTAAAAGCAGTATTCAAATTGAATTTCCATCTATAATTTTCATTTTGAATCCAACTTATCCCAACACCTCCAACCAATGCTCCAGTACTAACATCCGCATTTGAAAATGGTAAATCAAAAAATTGATTATTTTCTGACAAATCAGCTTTAATTGATATATGACTATATCTTAGCCCAGACTGAAAAATAATATTTTCTTTTAGCCTATGCTTATAGTTTAAATATGTTGCTGTTGATTGCCAAGTAGAATTATCTGGATATCTACTAGCATTTTCATAGATGATAAGTTCATCTACATTCAGCAAACGAGATTTAGAGTTTATTTTATTATTTAGATACTCTACACCATAGGATATGCTTGAATTATTAGAAATAGATTTGATAAAGTCTAAGTTTATTGAAAAAATATTTACTTTTTCATCCCTAATGCTCTTTATAATATCATAAGTTTTTCTGCTATTCCTACTTTCATTGAATCTTTGATACGCTGTAGTAAATTTAGCTCTATCAAATAGCTTTGAATTTTGGGTATCTATAGAAATTTGACTATTTATTAATAGCCACTCCTGCGGACCATAATACCATTCGCTGTAGTATAAATCATTTTGGTTATTATACCTAATCAGCCTGTCATACCTTGGTATATCGGATGTTGAAGAATAATGAATTCCAAGATCAGCAGTAATATTATTATTTGGCCTAAATAATACCTTCTGCATAAAATTAAACTGGGAATATTGTGTGTATTTTTGAACTCTAGGATTTGAGTTTTGAATAATTGAGTCAAGTCCATTTACAATATCAACATATTCTGGTCTTAAATAATCAGATAAGCCATGTTTCCCCATTGTTAAATCATCAAAATCATTTCGTGAAAAACTAGTTAAAAGTGCCCATTTTTTAAAACCTATATTTATATCAAAATGTCCTGTTTTTTCATTATTTGTAGACGCACTACGTAAAGTAGAATTAATTAATATTAATGGGGTTTGAGTTTCTGAAAATTTAGGTTTTTTGGTATAAAAATTCATTGCTCCTCCAATAGCATCACTTCCATACATAACGGAACTAGATCCCATAATAATTTCAGTATTTTCTATAGAGAATGGATCAATTGAAATTACATTATGAATATTTCCTGCTCTATAAATCGCATTGTTTAATCTTACTCCATCAACTGATAATACTAAACGATTCGTAGACACGCCTCTAATTATTGGGCTGCCGCCGCCCATTTGACTTTTTTGAATATAAATATGGCCACTTATATTCAATAGATCAGCACTTGTTTGAGGATTGCTTATAGTAATCCCTTGTTTATTTATTTGAAGTATCCTTTGCGGTATTTCCTTAATATCTTGGGCAAATCTTGAAGCAGAAATTATAATTTGATCTAAAGATTGTGCATTCATTGATAACAATACCACATTTTCAATCAACTGCTTTTCAATTGATCTTGTTTTATAAGACAAGTGCTTAAAAATAACTAATTCATCATTATCAAAAGAATCTAGTAGAGCTTTACCATCAAAATCAGAAAAAATATTATTTCCAGCATCACTATACACAGCCACCCCAACAATAGGTTGCATCGTTTCTGAATCCAAGAGAAAAATTTCTTGAGAATAGTTTATTATACTACAGAAGAAGAATACTATATATGTAATTTTTTTCAATACTAACTAAATATGTTTTTGACTATTTCTAATGACTTAATTGGTTTAAAATTATTAATATGCAATTTATAATAGGTTAAAATAATATTTATAATCTCCATCTTATCTTTAGAATTTAAAGTTGGTAAAGGATTACTATCAAATTTTATGCCTAAAATTTGATTAAATAAATTTAAACTATCTCCAGTAATTGAATATTCGCTAGTTTTTGATTTTTCATATGATCCCCCTTCAAGATTAAAATATTTGAAATTATTATTTAATATATCTGGATAAAACCCTAAATATCTTGTTAATTCAATCAAGAAAATCATATGAAAATAAGGATTGGATTTATTCATATCATGCCAAATTAAAGATTGCTCTATATAATTGTATAATTGTATTTCTCTTTTTTGATACGTAATAACATTTGATAGTACTTCAGATAACAACATTATTACTGATATCTTTACTAAATCTGTATGAGAAGACGTATAGTTATGTTTTAGCTCAATATCTTTAATGTATTGTAAATCTCTTTTTGAATTATAATTGAACTGGATTTCTAGGATACTTAACTCTTGAAAATAAACATATTTAATTTTATTTTTTTTTGAATTTTGGCCCCCTTTTACAATGAAACTGATGGCGCCATATTCTTTAGTAAAAAATTTTACTATTATGTCATTATCCTTATATCTAATTTTAGACAAAACAATTGCTGATGTTGATGTAACCATTATCTAATAATCATAATTTTTAAAATCTTAGTTTCATAGGTCTCCAATTCCGACAACATTACAATATATACGCCAGATGACACTGATTTACCTGCTAAGTTCTCCCCATTCCAAAAAGCAGTTCCTCCATCAATCTCTAGGTTAAAATTATTATATCTTGAATTTATGTTGGATTGTGCTTCAGCAACTAAATTTCCTTCAATATCGGTAATTTTTATATTTACATTCTCAGTAATTCCCTTAATTTTTATTTTCTCATTCTTCATGTTGAATGATGGCCTAACAGGATTTGGGAAAACATAAGCATTCTCAAAATTCGATTCTGTTGCAGATCCTCCAGTATTGTAGCTTACTAAACCTTTGTCAGTCCCTATATAAACTATTCCATTATTCTGATCAATTGAAATGTCATTTATATTATTTGATGGAATAGGTGAATTGTTTTTCGTAAAATGATGAATTGTTTGCTGGCCATTCTGAGAAAAATAAAAAATTCCTGATCCTATTGTGCCAACCCACTTATTATTTGCTCCATCCACTTCTATATCAGAAATAAATTGTTGTTCTAATAACTCCTTTGGTATACCGTCTTCCAATATTACAATAGGCTGCGTAATTACATTACTCTCAAAAAAATTAGTTGTATTATAAAGAACTCTTAATCCTTCAACTGTCCCAATCCAAAGATGATTATTCTTATCTACTGCTAAACTTCTTACATAAGGGGATGGCAAATTAGATTGCTCCAAATCAAATATTTTTTTTAATAATGGTGATCCCGAATTTTCATTGAATCCTATTAATCCTGATCTTAATCCTCCAATCCATTTATTACCTAATTGACCTATTTCAATATCACTAAATCCCAATTCATCATTTAATCCATCAGGAATTATCTCAGTAAAATCATAACTTCTCCATTGCCCTGAATTAGAATCATATGACTTTAAAGGATTGTCAACTCTTGAATTCAAAATCCACAAGACTCCTGAATCATCAAATTCAGTGTCAGATATTCGAACACTAGTGTAATTAGGGTCAGATATATCTATTGATTCTAGTGGACTATTGATATCATCTAGCAAATTGATTGTCTCACCATCAATAATTTCCAATAATCCCCCATGAAATGAGCTAATAAAAACATGATTATTGTTAAATGGATCTATTGATATACTATTTAAGTTTACTGAATTTGAAGGTAAACTATCATAAACTATATTGTTCCAATTTGAATTATAATTACTTATTCCCTTATATTTTAGGGGGTGAGGATTATAGTATAAACTATATTCACCAAATGTAACCCATAAGTCATTATTAAAATTTTCTGTTGAAAAAATATTGTTATCTAATGGCCCTTCTGGATATATAGAAGTATAATTATCAATGTTATTAGAATTTAGTTTTAATATTCCTGTATCCTCTGTTGCTATATATATATTATTTGAATCAAATAATGCAGAATTAAAATTTGTTTGAAAATTAGAACTAATTATTGGAGTATTTATAATATTGAAATTAATGTCATATATCGATGTATTGTTATGCGTTGTAATAATAAAGCTCTCAGATATATACCTAATATCCTTAATAATTTCATTAGAAGTAAATAATTCGGAAATATTTCCATTTTCTATATTATATATTTTATTCTGATCTGAAAAATAAATCGAATTTTCAGCAGAAAAAATAGAATAAAAACTTCCTGATGTAACCTCACTCCAATTATTAAAATCAATTAAATTAGAAGAAAATAATGCTCTTTTTATCCCCTCAAAATTCTTGCATGCTGCATAAATATATTCCCCTAAAACTGTCGTCTCAGCAACGCTAATTTGTGCTCCGCTAGTACCTATAAAGAAGGTGTCTCCAAATTCTAAACTATCTAAATTGAAAACTGAAATTCCATAATTAGTAGAGATGTATGTATGCTGATCAAACTCATTAAAATTATTTATTCTCTTATTATCTGGAGATATAGTAGTCTTGTCAATAATGTCATAAATACTAAAAATATTGCTTGTATTAAAATCAATGACTTGAATAAGTCCATTAACAAAACCGGCAATTAGTTTATTGTGATTTGAACTAAAATAAATTGAGGAAATAGTTTCTCCGGCTAAACCTTCTTTTGTTGTAATTTTAGTCAGTTCAGAAGTCTGAGTATTATATATAAATATAGAATTATCTGATGAAGCATATATATACGGCCCATTGGATTCTAGATCATTAACATTATAATAAGAAAAATGAGTTTCCCAAAGAGAATTTACTTCCTGGGCAGTTGAATTAAAAAGATTCAAAAATATAATAAAATATATGAAACACTTATACATAAAAATATTTAAAATATATATTCTCATGTACTAAACGAAAAATATATCACTATAATATATTTAAATTGAATTAAACTATGCCTTGAGCTAACATAGCATCTGCAACTTTAACAAATCCTGCAATATTAGCCCCTTTAACATAATCAATATAACCATCGTCTTGCTTGCCATATTCTATACAAGAATTATGAATATTAAGCATTATATCTTTTAGTTTTTCATCAACTTCTTCTCTAGACCAATGGGATCTTAAAGAATTTTGCGTCATTTCTAACCCTGAAGTAGCAACACCTCCTGCATTTGATGCTTTTCCTGGAGCAAATAATATTTTTGATTTATGAAAAACTGATATTGCGTCTTTAGTAGAAGGCATATTAGCCCCTTCACTAACACAAAAACAGCCATTAGATACTAACTTTTTTGCATCATTTTCATCAAGCTCATTTTGAGTTGCACATGGCAAAGCAATATCACAAGGAGTAGACCATGGCTTTTCTCCTTTATTAAACATAGATTTTGGATAGTTTTTTACATATTCACTAATTCTTCCCCTTTTGACATTTTTTAAATTCATTATATATTCTAGTTTCTTCATATCAATCCCATTGCTATCATAAATAAAGCCTGAAGAATCTGACATTGTTAAAACCTTCGCTCCTAAACTGATAGCCTTTTCAGCTGCATATTGGGCTACATTACCTGATCCGGAAATAACTACATTTTTATTTTTAAAACTATCCTTTTTTAATGACAACATGTTTTGTGCAAAATAAACAGTCCCATAGCCAGTTGCTTCTGGTCTAATTAAAGATCCTCCCCAAGTAACTCCTTTACCAGTTAAAACCCCTGTAAATTCATTATTTAATTTTTTATACATTCCATATAAATAGCCTATTTCTCTGCTCCCTACTCCAATATCTCCTGCAGGGATATCAGTATTAGGGCCAATATGTCTACATAATTCTGTCATAAAAGCTTGACAGAATCTCATTATCTCGTTTTCACTTTTACCCTTAGGATTAAAATCACTTCCTCCTTTTCCTCCACCCATCGGTAAAGTGGTTAGACTATTCTTAAATACTTGTTCAAAAGCAAGAAACTTAAGTATACTCATATTTACTGTTGGATGGAATCGCAATCCTCCTTTATACGGTCCAATTGCTGAATTCATTTGTATTCTGTATCCTCGATTTACCTGTATTTCTCCATCATCATCAGCCCAGCATACTCTAAAACTTATAACTCTTTCTGGCTCACACATTCTTAACAGAATATTATTGCCATGATAAATATCATTGTTGACAATGTATGGGATTACTGTTTCAGCTACTTCTTCTACAGCTTGCATAAATTCTAATTCATGCCCATTTCTTTGTCGTACTAAATCTAGAAATGCTTCAATCTTTTGTTTCATAATAACACTTTAAATTGAAAATAAAATCAATTATTATATAATTGGTAAAAATTTATAGTTAAAAATAGTAATTTAATAAATACTCTGCTCATAAAATAGTAAAAATCAATTCCTAATTTATCGCCTGTCTTAAATCTTGAATTAAATCGTCAGAATCTTCAATTCCTACACTTAATCTAATTAATGAATCAGATAATCCTGACTTTTCTCTCTCTTCTCTAGGTATGCTGGCGTGTGTCATTGATGCAGGATGGCAGCACAAAGATTCAACACCTCCAAGAGATTCAGCTAGTGTAAAAATTTTAAGTCTTTCCAAAATTCTAAATACATCCCCGTTATTATTGTCCTTTACTTTAAAAGAAAGCATGCCTCCATAATCATCCATCTGCTTATTTGCAATATCATGATTCTTGTGAAAATCAAATCCTGGCCAATACACATGATCAACCCTTGCATTAGCATTTAAAAAGTCAGCAATTTTTTTTGTGTTTTCACAATGCCTTTGCATTCTAACATGCAATGTTTTTATTCCTCTAAGAACCAAGAAACTATCTTGTGGCCCACATATTGCTCCACTTGCATTTTGAATGAAGTACAATTTATCTGCCAATTCTTTATCATTTAGCATAATTGCTCCTAAAACTACATCACTATGTCCTCCTAGATATTTAGTTGCTGAATGCATTACTATATCAGCCCCTAAATCAATTGGTCTCTGTAAATAGGGAGTTGCAAAAGTATTGTCAACAGCTAAAAGAATATTATGCTTTTTGGCTATAGTAGATAGGGCTACTATATCAATAATGTTTAGCATTGGATTTGTTGGTGTTTCTGCCCATATTAATCTAGTATTTTTATTGATTAATTTTTCAATACTAATAATATCGTGCATACCTGCAAAATGAAATTTAATCCCATAAGTACTAAATATTTTTGTAAATAACCTATATGTCCCCCCATATAAATCATTGGTTGAAATAATCTCATCTCCAGGTTTTAATAATTTAATTATTGCATCAATAGCTGCTAGCCCTGAAGCAAAAGCCAATCCATAGTTTGCATTTTCTATACTAGCAAAAGACCTTTCAAGTGCAGTTCTAGTAGGATTATGTGTTCTAGAATATTCATATCCTTTATGATTGCCAGGACTTGATTGAGCATATGTTGAAGTCTGGTAAATTGGAGGCATTACAGCGTTATAACTAGTATCTAGTGATTGTCCTCCATGGATAGTTTTAGTGTTAAATTTCATACAAGAAAGTATATCAAAAACAAATGTAAACTATAATTAGCTCTATACAAAACTATGAATTATCTTTAAAATAATCTGTTTAAGATTTAATGAATAAGAGAAATTTAGCACTAATTGCAGCACTAATTGCAACTTCAATATTTGGTTTTAATCACACTATTGCAAAAGAATTAATGCCAGATTTTATATCTCCAAGCGCATTGTTGTACGTAAGAGTTTTAGGAGCTACAATATTATTTTGGATTATTGGCTTATTCTTTCCAAATGAACATATTGAGAAAAAAGATCGTATGAGAATAGTATTATGTGCGCTATTTGGCATGAGTATAAATATGATAGCATCATTAAAAGGGTTGTCACTTTCAACACCAATCAACAGTGCAATTATTGTAACAACTTCTCCAATTATTATTTTTATCATATCTATAGTGCTTATTAGGGAGAAAATACCTACACAAAAATATGTTGGAGTTACAATTGGTTTTTTAGGAACATTATTGCTTATCCTTTTTAATAATAAAATTGTTGTGAATGCGCCAAACATAAAGCTTGGGAATATTATTCTATTTGCAAATAGTGTTTCATACGGACTATATTATGTTATGGTTAAACCTTTAACTGAAAAATACAGTATGATAACATTGCTGAAATGGTTGTTTTTAATATCAATAATTATTAATGCCCCTATTTCATTTACAGAGTTCACCAATATTCAATGGCGAGAATTTGTTCCTTCTGCATTTATTAATTTATCATATGTAGTTATCTGTACAACATTTCTAGTATATCTGCTTAATATATATGCATTAAAAAACTTAAAGGCAACAACTGTAGGAATGTTCATTTATTTTCAACCAATTATTGCAATTATATATGCCATTTATGCAGGCTCTGACAGATTATCAATATTAAATATAATTTCAGTGCTTATGGTTTTCTTAGGAGTTTATTTAGTTTCAAAAAAATCATTAAAACAATAATCGAATTCACTT
>CAJWCT010000007.1 GCA_913031385.1 uncultured Flavobacteriales bacterium
GAGATGTATTTGCATTAAAACTACCTCCATTGGCAGGGATAATCTTCATGAATTCCCCTCTTCCAATATTTTCTGATCCTTCAAATAATAAATGTTCGAAGAAGTGAGCAAAACCTGTTCTTTCTCTGTCACCATCTTTCCCACCTACATCATACATTATAGAGGTTGTTACAACAGGGGCTGAGTTATCTTGATGTAAGATAACATGCAGTCCATTTTCAAGATTAAATTCAGTGAAATCTACTTGTTGAGCCAATAAATGACCACTCATAAGCAGAAAAATAGAAAATAGTAATAGAATTTTTTTCATTTTTTTCATTTTTAGATTGATAAATACATTATCAATGTATAAGTATTAATTTTGGACAGCAAATGTACAAAAATTATCATTTATTAGATTTTACATGAATTTTGATGATTTTTATAATATAAAAAACATTTGTAGGTTAATATATAAACTTTATATTTGCAGACGTTTTCGAGAGATATAATCATAATAAAATGTATGCAATTGTTGAAATAGCAGGGAAACAATTTAAGGTTGAAAAAGATCAAAAGTTATACGTTCATCGTTTAAAAGAAGATGAGGGTAAAAAAGTGACTTTTGACAAGGTCCTTATGATTGACAATAAGGATAAGGTTTCATTTGGATCACCCATGATTAATGGTGCTCAGGTTGGTGCAAAGATTTTAAAGCATTTAAAATCTGATAAAATAATTGTTTTTAAGAAGAAAAGAAGGAAAGGTTACAGAGTAAAAAATGGACATCGTCAACTATTGACTCAGATTCAAATAAATGATATATCATTATCGGCAGCAAAAAAACAAAAGAAATCTGTTAAAGCAGTTGAAAAAGCAAAAGATAAAAAGTCAGACAAGAAGGAAGATATGACTAAGTTATCTGTTGCTGCTTTAAAAGATTTAGCTAAATCAAAAGGTATTTCAGGTATTTCTAAAATGAAGAAAGCGGATTTGATTAAGGCGCTGAGTTAAAAAGTATAAAAAATGGCACATAAAAAAGGAGTAGGTAGTTCTAAAAACGGTAGAGAATCAGAATCGAAACGATTAGGTGTTAAGATTTTTGGTGGTCAAGCAGCAAGGGCTGGCAATATAATTGTCAGACAAAGAGGGACTGTACATAATCCTGGTGAAAATGTCTACTTAGGCAAAGACCATACTCTTCACGCAAGAGTGGATGGTGTTGTTAAGTTTACAAAAAAGAAGGATAACAAGTCTTTTGTTTCTATTGTCGCTTCTAAAGCATAATCTTTAATTTTCAGAGTTGTACTTTTATAGTGCAGAATTTATTTTATTACAATGCCAATTATTCGAATAATAAAACCGAATGATAATACCATAGTTGGTATTTGGAAGATTACAGAAACTCTCGATAATTTATCTAAATCGGTTAGCCTTTCTTCTACATCTAAAGAATTATTGAAAAACAGAAAGAGCAAAGTTCATAAATTACAATTTCTAGGTGTTAGAGCTATTTTACTTGAACTCGGGTATTCTGTAGATAGTTTATCTTATCAAGACAATACGCCGATATTAAATGACAGCAAAAAAATATCTATAAGTCATTCAAATTTATTCTCTTGTGTAATAATTAGTGATTTAAGGGTAGGAATTGATGTTCAGCAAGAAGATAATAATAAAATTAGAACGATTGCCAAAAAATTTATTGGATATGAAACTTCATACTTAACACATGACGATTTTAAAAGGAAATCAATAATTTGGAATATTAAGGAATCAATTTATAAGATTGCCAATATTATAGGGCTAGATTATAAAACCCATTTATTAGTAGTCCCATTTAATTTATCTGATAATTTTACATACTCATGGCTTATATATAAAAACCTAAAGGAACGCTATGCATCTTATTTTTTTACAATAGAAAATTATAGTTTTGCATATTTAATACATGCAGATGATGAATGAAATTTATAATTTTTTTTTAGAGGCATATTCAAATTCTCCTACTTACATAATTGTACTTGAATTTCTTGCATTTATTTTTGGAATAATAAGCGTAGTTTATGCAAAAAAAGAAAACATATTGGTATATCCAACAGGAATTATTTGTACTGTTATTACAATATATCTTCTATATAGGGCTCAATATTTTGGAGATATGATGATGAATGTATACTATTCTGTAATGAGCATATATGGATGGTGGAATTGGTCTAGAGTTAAGGATAATCACTACATAATTTTAATCTCTAAAACAAATAAAAAGGAATATTTGATAGCATCTTTTTTCTTTTTACTAACAATTGTAATTACATTTTCTGTTTATAAAATGAACTTAGATTCTCTTGAAATACCAAATTATATTGACATTTTTACTTCTGGTATTTTCTTTACAGCTATGTGGTTAATGGCAAACAAGAAAATTGAAAGTTGGATATTTTGGATTATTGGCGATATAATAACAATACCTTTATATAGTTATAGAGGTTTAGGTATACTATCTTTACAATATTTAATTTTTCTGATATTAGCAATACAAGGATATTACGAATGGAAAAAAACCTTAAACAAACAAAATCAAACTGCATAAAGGTTGTTTTATTTGGTCCAGAGTCTACTGGAAAGACAACTTTGGCTCAAAAACTAGCCAGACATTACAATTCAGTCTGGGTTAGAGAGTATGCAAGAGAATATCTGCAGAACAAATGGAATAATCAAAGAAAAACTTGTGAACCAAATGATCTAATTGAAATTGCTAAAGGTCAAATTAGCTCAGAAAATGAACTATCTCAAAAAACTAATACAGTTTTAATCTGTGATACAGATTTATTGGAAACTAAGGTATATTCAGAATCATATTATTCTGGCACATGTGATCCAACTATAGAAAAATATGCTATAGAAAACACCTATGATTTATATTTTCTAACATACATTGATGTGCCATGGGTTAAGGACGATCTTAGGGATAAACCAAATGAGAGACTAGAATCTTTCAATACTTTTGAAAGAGCATTAATTAAATATAACCGGCCATATGTTATTTTAAGAGGCAGCAAACAAGAAAAATTAGATTTAGCCATTAATCATATTGATAATCTTATAAAAAATAAATAAATTTGATATAAAATCTGGGGTGCTTAAGGCTGAGATTATACTCATTGAACGTGACTAAGTAATTTTAGAAACGGAAAACCAAAGCATTCAAAAATTTATTCTAATGAAAAAAATTATAGGCTGCTTTTTTTTATCAATATTCTGTTCTTATTCTCAAATTACAGAGAAAGATTCTTTAAAAATTATAGATGTTCATTTAGAAGAGGTTGTAGTTGCAGCCTTTAGAGCATCAGATGATACACCTGTTACCTATTCAGAAATAACTAGAGAAGAATTACGACCATTCAATATTGGGCAGGATATCCCTACATTGCTAAAATACACACCGGGCGTTATTACTCATAGTGATTCTGGAAATGGCATTGGATATTCAGCTATGCATATTAGGGGCTCTGATGAAACTAGGATAAATGTCACAATTAATGGAATTCCATTAAATGATGCAGAATCTCTAAATTCTTATTGGGTTGATCTTCCAGATTTGTCTTCTTCAGTTAACAACATTCAGATTCAAAGAGGTGTTGGAACTTCAACGAATGGAGCTGGTGCTTTTGGAGGAAGTATAAATATTCTAACAGATGTTCATTCCAATGAACCTATAGGTGAATATTCAAATTCATTTGGGAGCTATGGAACTCTAAAAAATACATTTAATTTTTCAACAGGGCTTTTAAATGATAAAATAGAGTTTAGCGGTAGGCTATCAAAAATTGAATCAGATGGATATATTGATAGAGCTAGTTCTAATTTAAGATCTTATTTTCTTCAAGCTATATATGAGACTGATGAAACTGTATTAAAGTTTTTAAATATGGCTGGACATGAAATTACCTATCAATCTTGGTATGGTATTGACGGAGCTACTTTAGAAAATGACAGAACATATAACCCTGCTGGCTTATATACTGATGATGAAGGTAATATACACTTTTATGATAATCAGGAGGATAATTATAAGCAAGATCACTATCAATTTCATTGGAATCAAAGACTAAATAATAATTGGGTCTCTAATTTTAGTTTACACTATACTTATGGAAGAGGGTATTATGAAGAATATGTCGAAGATCAACACATGGAAGATTATGGTTTAGATCATAACGATGAAGAGGAAGAAGAGGAAGAATTAACCGATCTTATTAGAAGAAAATGGTTGGATAATGATTTTTATGGTACAGTTTTCAATTTTATTAAGACTACCAACAAGTACGAATTAGTATTGGGAGGATCCTGGAATAATTATTATGGAAAACACTTTGGTGAAGTAATATGGGCTAGACATGCTGGTGAATCTGAGATCAGACATAAGTATTATGACCTTTATGGAGATAAAACAGAACTAAATCTATATTCAAAATTAGATTACCATTTAAACGAAAAAATTTCATTATTTGCGGATCTTCAATTAAGAAGTATTAATTATGATGCTAGTCTTCCAGGTGAATTTGCGACTCATGATGGACATGTGCATGGGAACCCAGGAGATATTCCATTAGAAGCAATAGATAAAAAATACAAATTTTTTAATCCTAAACTTGGTATTTATTATAAAATGGATAGCAGAAATGAGTTTTATTTTTCTTTTGCCAGAGCTAATCGTGAGCCTACAAGAACCGATTTTTCAAATGGGAATCCCAATCATGAGGAATTAGATGATTTTGAATTGGGCTATAAAAGCAAAACCAATAATTCTCAGTCTAAGGCTAATTTATATTTCATGAATTACACTAATCAATTAGTTTTAACTGGACAGATTGATGATGTAGGTAATAGAATTAAAACTAACAGTGGTAAAAGCTACAGATTAGGTGTAGAAATTGAAGACACTAGAAGTTTAGGCAATAAACTTTCATTATATACTAATATTACGGGAAGCATAAATAAAAACAAGGATTTTTATTATGTATATGATGGAGAATTACAAAATTTTGGAGATACTGATCTTTCATTTTCTCCAAATTTAATTGGTGTAATTTCTTTTAATTATGAACTTATAGAGAATCTAGACCTGAGTTTAAATACAAAATATATTTCAGATCAATACATGTCAAACATAAACTCTAATACATCAAAATTAGATTCATTTACTATTGTAGATTTAAATGTATTCTATCAATTTTCAATACCTGAGTTAATTGATAATGTTTCTGTGAGCTTATTAGTTAATAATTTATTCAACAAGTTATATGTTAATCATGGCTATCATTACACCTATGATGATACATGGTCAGATCCTAATCAAATAGTATCAATTGAAGGTGTTGGATATTATCCTCAAGCTACACGAAATTATTTGTTAGGAATTACTTTTAGGTTTTAGAAACTAGTAATAATTAAATTACTTCCAACCTGATCTACTCTATATATTTTTAAAGTACAATTTAATTGAGTTTTTAATGATTGCCCAGTTATTAAGCTATATTTATTTTCATCAGGGCAATTGCATGAGGCTTCTAGTCCTTCAATAGATAAAATTGAGCATTGGCTAAAAGTATGATTTGGATCAGCAGCATCCCAAGCTAAAAATCCTGTACCTGAGTTTGTTACTATTACACCTCCATTTCCAATATTTGGAACATATACTGAATTACTAATGAAATTCAAATCATTGTATTGCGGTAGATTCATATTTAACTCATGCGCAACTTTTACATCAAACAGAAAATTGCATTTTGGGTCAGGATCAAAATCAGAGCATGTTAAAAATGCACATATAATGATACACAAAAATAGAAATTGCTTCATTTTGCGAAATTACAATAAAAAAATATTGAAATAAATATTTTGTATATTTGATATAATCTCGTGTGAACGAGATTTTTTTAATATAAGTAGGTAATAGTATTAAAATATAGATCATGAGTAACATCTCATATTATACTGAAGAAGGGCTAAAAAAATTAAGACAAGAGCTTAATACATTAAAGGATATTGAAAGGCCTAAAATTTCTAATGCAATTGCTGAGGCAAGAGATAAGGGAGATTTAAGTGAAAATGCTGAATATGATGCTGCTAAGGAGGCTCAAGGGATGTTAGAAATGAAAATATCAAAATTAGAAGAAACTTTAGCTGGCGCTAGATTAATTGATGAATCTCAGCTAGATAATTCTAAAGTTTTAGTTTTATCAAAAGTTAAAATCAAAAATATGTCTAATAATATGGAAATGGATTACATGATTGTAGCAGATGGTGAAGCAGATTTAGCTTCTGGAAAGATATCTGTTAATTCACCAATAGGAAAAGGCTTATTAGGGAAGTCAGTTGGTGATATAGCTGAAATAGATGTTCCAAGTGGAAAATTAAAATTTAAAATTCTAAAAATTTCAAGATAAATGCCTTCAATATTTTCAAAAATTATTTCTGGTGATATTCCCTCATTTAAGGTTGCTGAAAATGAAAAATTCCTAGCCTTCCTAGATATAAATCCTAATACAAGAGGACATACTCTTTGTATTCCAAAAAAAGAAGTTGATGATTTTCTAGATCTTGATCCTTCTCTATTTAAAGAATTAATAGGATTTTCTAGAGATGTTGCTCTTGCTATAAAAAGAACTATCCCTTGTGAAAAGGTAGCTTTATCTATTGTAGGATTGGAGGTCCCCCATGTTCATGTTCATTTAATTCCAATCACAGCAATTAAAGATGTAACATTTATAAATAAGGTAAAATTAGATAAAGATGAGTTTATAAATACAGCAGAAAAAATTGCTTTAGCCTATAGTTCTCTTTAATTGAATTTTTATTGTTGTTCCTTTACCAATTGTTGAAGAAACTACCTGTATTGATCCTTTATGATAATCTTCAATTATTCTTTTTGATAATGACAGCCCTAGACCCCAGCCTCTTTTTTTAGATGTATATCCTGGATCAAATATTTTTTTATATAGTCTTTTTTCAATTCCACTTCCTGTGTCAATTATAAGAACATCTACTAATAAGTTTGCCTCATTTATTTCTATAGTAATATCACCTGATCCCTTCATTGAATCAATACTGTTTTTTAACAAATTTTCAATTGTCCAGCTGTAAAGCTGTGAATTTAGTAGGGTAATGATTTTTTCTTTCGGTTTTATCAATTTAAAATTTACTGAATTTGAAGATCTAGTTTTCATATACTCAATTGTAGATTCTGTTTCAGATATAATATCTTTTCTCTCAAGAGAGGGAACAGAACCAATTTTACTGAATCTGTCAGCAATAGTATTAAGTCTTTTAATATCTTTTTGAATTTCATCTATATAGTTATTATCGACATTTTTATTTTTTAGAATTTCAATCCATCCCATAATTGAAGATAATGGTGTAGCAATTTGATGAGCAGTTTCTTTAGCCATGCCTGACCATAATTTATTTAGTGTAGCTGTTTTTGAGCTTTTATAAAAGAAATAAACAACTGATCCAAAAAGGAAAACTATTAGAAGAAGTGCTAGTGGATAATATTTTAATTTATTTATAACAGTTGAATTTCCATAATATAATACGGATAATAATTCATCATTATACTTAATTTCTATTGGTTTATTTTCTTGAGAAAATCTTTTAATTAGTTTAGAGACTGCAGTTGTATCCGTAATATTAAAATTTTCTATATTATTATGTTCAATGCTTCCATCATTATTTACTTTAATCATTGGTGTGGAAGTATTATTTCTTATAATATCTAATGTCAGGGGTGATATTTTTTCTTGATCGGAGTTAATTAGTTCAATTTGTGCTTTAGACCAAATTTCCATTTTAATCCTTTCTTCATTTTTAAAATTTTGAAAGAAAACATAAGTATTCCAAAGAATTGATGAAATTATAAGGAATGAGCCTAAAATAATAGACCATCTAATAATATTTGTATTACTGTTCATAATTTCTTTTAGAATAAGAGTACTAAATATAGTGAGATTAAATCAAAATAAACCATTCATTAATTTGCAAATAATTGCCAATCTTTATTTTAGATTGTTAAATTTGTCAGTTCATATATTAATCAGAAATTAAAACAGATGGAAGTTCAGGGTAAAATCAAATTAGTAGGCAATGTTCAAGAAATAACAGATAGTTTTAGAAAAAGGGAGTTAATAATTGTAACTCAAGAACAATATCCACAAACATTGTGTGTTGAGTTTGTTCAGGATAAAACAGATTTGTTAAATGATTTTCAGGAAGGGCAAGAAGTAAAAATAGGAATTAACTTAAGAGGTAGAGAATGGAAAAATCCAGAAGGAATAATTAAATACTTCACTTCACTTCAGGGATGGAGAATTGAGCTTTTACAGGATCAAAATTTAGAGGATGAACAACCCGGATTAGATTCACTAACCCCGTTTGAACCAGCTGATGATATTAATAAAGAGGATTTAGATGATCTCCCTTTTTAGCAGTTGTTAAATTCTATTTACTAGTTTAATAATAACGTTTTTTTAGATTTAATTTTTTAAGCATAAATGATGTTAAAAGAAAAGGATTTTATTTTTTTTGATGATAAAGAAAAATTTTTAAAAATTTTAAAAAGTAAGCTTCCTAGCAAAAAATATAAAAAGACAATTGACAGACTTAATTATAATAAGGAATTATTATTTCTGCAATCCAGACTTGTAGATCTTCAGAACTACATCAAGAGTGAGAAGATGAGGGTATGTATTATATTTGAGGGAAGAGATGCTGCAGGTAAGGGAGGGGCAATCAAACGTTTTACACAACACCTTAATCCAAGAAATTCTAGAATTGTTGCGCTTCCTGAACCAACTATAGAAGAAAAAGGCCAATGGTATTTTAGACGATATATGAGAGCGATGCCTAACCCTGGTGAAATAGTATTTTTTGATAGAAGTTGGTATAATAGAGCTGTAGTTGAGCCAGTTATGGGTTTTTGCACAAATCGAGAATACAGCACTTTTATGTCTCAGGTAAATGAATTTGAAAACATGTTAATTGATGATGGAGTTCAAATAATTAAATTTTGGTTTTCAATAACAAAATATGAGCAGAAGAGACGTTTTAAAAAAAGAATGACAAATCCACTGAAATCATGGAAATTTAGCAATGTAGATATGGAGAGCCAGAATAGATGGGAGATATACACAAAATACAAAAACCAAATGTTTAACAGATCAGGTACAAATATTTCTCCTTGGATTAATATTAAAAGTAATAATAAATTAACAGCAAGGATAGAATCAATAAAATATGTTTTATCAAGATTCGAAATGTCTAAAAGTAATATTTTGCTAGATAAAAACATTATAAGTTCAATTTAAAAATATTATAATAATGAACGGCAGTCTTTCAGACAAGGAACTAAAATTATTGAACTCCAACAAAGGATTAGTAAATTTATTAGACAGGCATAATACATCTATTGCTAAAACTATAAAATATGTAAAATATGAATCTGAATTAAAGAAGCTACAATCGGAGATGATTAAACTTCAAAATTGGGTATATGATAATAAAATGAAAGTTGTTATCATATTTGAGGGAAGAGATGCTGCAGGTAAGGGAGGCGCAATAAGAAGGGCTGTAGAACATCTTAATCCAAGAAGACTAAAAGTAATAGCTCTCCCAAGACCAACAAAAACTCAAAGTTCTCAATGGTATTTCCAAAGATATGTAGAATGCCTACCTAAGGAAGGAAATATGGTGTTTTTTGATAGAAGTTGGTATAATAGAGCGGTTGTCGAACCAGTTAACAAATTTTGTACAGATAATGAATACAACATTTTTATGTCTCAGGTAAATGAATTTGAAAAGATGTTAATTGATTCAGGATTTTATCTTTTAAAATTTTATTTTTCAATAAGTAAGGAAGTTCAGCTTAAAAGATTTAATGAAATAAAAAATAGCCCAATAAAGAGATGGAAATATACTAAAGTGGATAAAAAAGCTCAAAGACTATGGAAAGAATATTCTTATTATAAGGATGTTATGTTTAAAAAAACAAACACTAAAATTTGTCCGTGGAATATTATTCAAGCTAACAAGAAAATATATGCCAGAATGAAGGCTGTTAGTATGATTTTAGAAACCATTCCCTATGATAAAAACTATAAAATAATGACAGAAAAGATAGATTTTTAGTTTAAATATTTATCAATAAACTCATCAACTTTAGATGCGTTAATTATTTTAAAATCTCCTATTTCCGTTCTTTTTAAATTCGATAGATATGCTCCAGAGTTAAGATTTTTTCCAAAATCATTAGCAATAGATCGAATATATGTGCCTTTGCTACATGATATTTCAAAATCAATATTAGGCATATTTATTTTTACAATTTTAAAGTCAAATATTTCAATTTTTCTAGAGTTTATTTCGATTTTTTCTCCTGCTCTTGCATACATATAAAGCCTTTTGCCATCTTTTTTTATTGCGGAATATATTGGTGGTTTTTGGCTGATAACTCCAATATAATTATTGATATTTGATTTTATCAATTTTTCTGTAATATGACTAGTTGGATATGTGTTGTTAATATCCGTCTCACAATCATATGATGGAGTTGTTGCTCCTAAGGTAATTGTACCTAAATACCTTTTTCTTAATATGCTTAAGTTGTCAATATTTTTTGTCATTTTCCCTGTACATAATATTAGTAATCCTGTAGCTAATGGATCAAGAGTCCCTGCATGTCCAACTTTAATTTTTTTTATTGAAAATTTCTTTTTAATTGCATTTCTAATTTTATTCACCACATCAAAGGATGACCATTTTTTTTCTTTATCGATCAGAATTAATTTTCCTGAAATGAAGTCTTCACCATTCATTAGAATGAAGTAATTATAATAGATATTAATCCAAGGATTATACAATATGCACTAAATATATTTAGGCTGTTGTTTTTAACGATTTTCAACATCAATTTGCATGCAAAGAGACCTGTCATAAATGCACTGAGAAACCCAAATATATACACTATATAGTCTATATCATTGAAGCCTATGTTATCGCTAAATAAGTCTTTAATTATTTTTCCAAATATTAAAGGAATAACCATTAGAAAAGAAAATTTGGCAGACTGTTTTTTATTATTTCCTAGAAGTAATGATGTGCAAATTGTAGCTCCAGATCTGGAGATTCCTGGAATAATAGCAAATGCTTGAGCAAGTCCAACTATAAATGAGTGAGAATAAGATATTTGGCGTCTTTTTTCTTTACTTATCTTAGTTAATAATAAAAGTATTCCTGTAATTATAAGCATTGATCCTACTAAAGTTATATTGCCAGTAAATAATATTTCAATTTCTTCTTCAAAAAACAAACCTATTAATACTGCTGGAATCATTGAAATAATTATTTTAAATAAATATTTGTGATTTCCATTAATAGAATTGGCAATAGAACCTTTTATCAGGTTAATTATATCTTCTTTAAAAACAATTATTGTACTTATGGCAGTTGCAAAATGTAATATTATTGTAAATAGTAGATTTTCACTTGCTAATAAATCAGCATTTAATATTTCTCTTCCAATTTCTAGATGGCCACTTGATGATACTGGAAGAAATTCAGTTAATCCTTGAATAATACCTAAAATTATTGCATCTACTATATCCATTAAATTATTTTTTAGAAGAAAATAAGATTGCATAAACTTGTATTCCCAGCCCTAACAGAACTAGTAATGGAGCAATTCTTATTCTTCTAAAATTATATATTTCTTTATTAAAAATATTAGGGTCATTACTTTCTCCACCAGACATAATAATAAAGCCAACTAAAATCAAAATTAATCCAATAGAACTAATTAAATAATTCTTTTTTGTAAATAATAATTTCTTATTAGATGATTTTTTTTCTTTCATATTAGAAATTAAATTTTTCAGTATTCAGATTCAATATATTTTGAGTTGCAAAAAAAGTACTTGCCCAGCTAATTATCACTCCTAGTATTAAGATAACAATAAATAACCCAAGTAATAAAAGTTCATTTATCATATCTAGCAGGGAGATACTATTATCAAGGTAAATAATTAGCGCTATAAGACCTAGGGAGGCAATAATTGAACTTATTATGCTTAGTTTAATGTTTTTAATTATAAATGGATATCTAATAAAATGTTTTGTTGCTCCAACCATCTGCATTGTTTTTATTGTATGTCTATTTGAAAAGATAGAAAGTCTTATAGAACTATTAATGATTAAAAAAGCTATAATTGTGAATATTAAGGAAGCTGGAAGTATCCAAAAAGCAATTTTATTAAGATTATTATTCATAATAGATATCAAATCCCTATCATAAATCACTTCATCTACAAATTTATTTTCTAATATTTTATTAGAAATACTGTCTAATATTTTATTATTTATATAGTCAGATTTTAAATTAATATCAATAGAATTAACCAGAGGATTATACCCTATATCATCTGTAAAATCTTCTCCATATTCCTCTTTCATAAATATTGCTGCTTCATCTTTTGAAATAAAATTTAGACTTTTTATGTAGGGAGACATTGTCAAACTATTTTTCAATTGATTTATTTCAACATTTTTTATGTCTTCTTTAAGATATATTGATACAGTTAATTTTTCTTTAAACGAATTACTTGCAGATTTAATGCTTATTACTGAAAGCCCCAGAATGCCAAAGAGGAATAGAACTACTGATATAATTATAATAACAGAAAAATATGATGTAAGTAATCTCTTTTTCTGAAATTCTTCAAATTGGTTATTCATGTTTGTCAATTAGTTTCAACAAAAATAATGAACAAAATCAAATATTTAAAAAGATTTTCTTATAAGAAAATGTAAATTTGTTTAATATCAGTAGGACAAAGTAAATGAAGTATAACTTTAAATCAATAGAAAAAAAATGGCAAAAGTATTGGACAGAGAATAATACATATAAAACCAAAATTGATTTAGATAAAAAAAAATACTATATAATGGATATGTTCCCATATCCAAGTGGAGAAGGCCTTCATGTCGGCCATCCTTTAGGCTATATAGCTTCTGACATTTATTCTAGATTTAAAAAATTAAAGGGATTTAATGTATTACATCCTCAAGGTTATGATAGTTTTGGATTGCCAGCAGAACAATATGCAATTCAAACGGGCCAACATCCAAAAAAAACTACTGAAGAAAACATAAATACCTATAGAAATCAACTAGATAAGATGGGGTTTTCATTTGATTGGTCTAGAGAAATTAGAACTAGTAATCCGGACTATTATAGATGGACTCAATTTATTTTTATTGAACTATTCAAATCATGGTATGATAAGGATCAAGATAAGGCAAGACCAATCGATGATTTAATCAGTATTTTTAATAAGTCAGGGAATCAACAAATAAATCTTACAACTACTAAGAATGCCTTAAAATTTTCTTCAGAACAGTGGAATGATTTTAATAAGGAAAAAAGGGAAAAAATACTACAAGACTACAGAATTGCATATTTAGCTAAATCGGAAGTTAATTGGTGCCCTGAATTAGGAACGGTATTGGCTAATGATGAAATTGTAAATGGTGTATCTGAAAGAGGAGGCTTTAAAATAGAAAAGAGATTAATGTTGCAATGGAATATGAGAATTAGTGCTTATGCAGATAGACTATTAAATGATTTAGACAAAATAGATTGGTCATCTTCAATAAAAGAAACACAAAGAAATTGGATTGGGAAATCAATTGGTGTTTCCATGAAATTCAATATTATTGGTCATGATGATTCTATAGAAGTTTTTACCACTAGACCTGACACAATATTTGGGGCTAGTTTTATGACGTTAGCACCTGAACATGAACTTACATTAAAGATTACTACTAATGAAAACAGAGCTGAAGTTCAAGAATATATAAGATTTGCATCAAACAGAAGTGAGAAGGATCGTATTTCAGAAGTAAAAAAAATAACAGGAGTATTTACTGGTTCTTATGCAGAGCATCCTCTTACTAAAGAGAAAATCCCAATATGGATCGGAGATTATGTTTTAGTAACTTATGGAACGGGAGCAGTAATGTCTGTCCCATGTGGAGATCAGAGAGATTATGATTTTGCAAAATATTTTGATATTGATATTCCTAATATTTTTAAGGATAAAGACATATCAGACCAAGCTTTTGTTGATAAAGAAAATTTTGAATTACAAAATAGTTCATTCATAGATGGTCTTTCTTTTGATGATGCTACAGACTCTATTATCTCTAGACTAGAGAAAGATGGAATTGGCATTAAAGAAATTAATTATAGATTGAGAGATGCAGTTTTTTCTAGGCAAAGGTACTGGGGCGAACCATTCCCTGTATATTATGTAAACGACATACCAAAAATTATAGAAAAAGCATATTTACCTATAAAACTTCCAGATGTTGAAAAATATCTTCCAACAGAATCGGGAGATCCTCCTCTTGGAAGAGCAGAGTATTGGGCATGGGATGAAAAAGAGAAGAAAATAGTTCCTAAAAATAAAATAGACAACAAATCAATTTTTCCAATGGAATTAAATACAATGCCAGGATGGGCTGGAAGTTCCTGGTATTTTTTAAGGTATATAGATCCTAAGAATTCTAATCATATATGCAGTAAAAAAGCTTTAGATTACTGGTCAAATGTAGATTTATATATTGGAGGTAGCGAACATGCAACTGGGCACCTTCTTTATTCAAGATTTTGGACTAAATTTTTATATGACAGGGAAATTATTCCATTTGATGAACCATTTAAAAAATTAATAAATCAAGGCATGATTTTAGGTTCTAGTGCAATTATATATAGACTTTCAGGGACTAATAAATATATCTCAAAGAATTTATTAAAAAATGAGGATGTTGAAGAAATTCATGTCGATGTCAATTTGATCAATTTTTCTGATGAATTAGATATAGAAGGGCTCAAGAAATGGCAACCAATTTTTGAGAAAGCTGAATTTATTTCTAAGAACAATGTATTTATGGTTGATAGAAAAATAGAAAAGATGTCTAAGAGATGGTATAATGTTGTAAATCCAGATTTAATATGTGAGGACTATGGTGCTGACAGTTTAAGATTATTTGAAATGTTTTTAGGACCTTTAGAACAATATAAACCATGGAATACATCAGGTATAGTTGGAACGCATAATTTTTTAAAAAAATTATGGAAACTATATGTAGATGAATCGGGAATTAAAGTAAAGAACATAAAACCTGAGTTACACAATTTAAAAACTCTTCATAAAACAATTAAGAAGATTGATAATGATATTGAGTCATATTCATTCAATACAGCTGTTTCAAATTTTATGATTGCAGTTAATGAATTGACTGACCAAAATTGTGTTAGTAGTGAAATACTATCACCGCTATTAATAATTTTATCTCCATATGTGCCACATATTACAGAAGAATTATGGAGTTTGCTTGGAAATAAAGAATCCATAACAAAGGAATCTTTCCCTGATTTTGAAAAGAAATATTTAAAAGAAGAAAGCAAAATTTATCCTATATCAATTAATGGAAAAGTTAGGCTTAAACTAAAATTATCTCTTGATCTTACTAATAAAGAAATAGAGAATATCATAATGGCTAATGACAATGTTTTAAATAAGTTAGAAGGTGTTAAGCCAAAAAGAATTATTATTGTTCCAGGAAAAATAATCAACTTAGTTATTTAATTATGGAAATATTTTGGGTAGTCCTTTTTGTAGATGTTATTTTTATTGGAGTAGCATATTTAGTAAATAAAGATAATGCTAAATATTTATTGGCGGGTTATAATACCATGTCAATAGAAGAAAGAAAAAAGTTTGATTTAGAAAATTTTCTAATTTTTTGGAAAAAGTTTTTTGTGATACTTGCTTTTGCTTCTACTACAATTTTTGTAATCTCATATCTGATGTTTACAGAATCAGTAACATTAATAATTTGGACAGTATGTTTAATTATTCCATGGCCAATATTTTTATACAAGGCTAATAAAGATTTTATAAAGTAGCTTTTTAAAGTTTAAATGGCACATGCTTTTCTTTAAATTTAATATTATATTCTTCTAGTTCTTTTAGAATTGGTATATATATCTCTTTAGAAACAGGTAATTGAACTCCTGTAGATTTTATTTCCTTATTTAAGATACCTAAAGTTGCTATTGCTAGTGGCAGTCCAACTGTTTTTGCCATTGCTGTATATGTTTCATCTTCTCCAATGCTAACCATTGTTGAATCAATTTGATGAATTTTTTTATTTTTTTTATAACCAAGCTTATGGTACATAACAATCATGTCTTTATCATTTTTTTCTAGTTGCCAGTTTTGCAATAAGATATACTCAAGTATTTGAGCTGGTGTTGCATTTTTTAAAGGAATTTTTTTTGTACTACTAAAAATATCTAATTCTAGCAATTTATGCCATATCACATTTGTTTCATTAATCCCTAATTTATTCTTGATTCTTGATTCAATTGATTTAATTGAATTTGATGAAAGAAAATAATCAACATAGTTACTATAACTCATCATATGTGAGTTTTGAATGGAGTAGCTATCATCTGTCATGCCAAGACTTACAAAAACATTCCAAGCGTTAGAAAATCCAGGCCTTCTAATCGTCCCTCTTAATATGGTACTGATATTATCTAGTTTGTATATACTTCTATATTTTAATGAATCTCTATTAGGATAAGCTTCAAAATTCCCATATCCATCAATTTCCAATAGCTCAGTATTCTTAAAGAGTTTACTATATGGAATTTGTTTCTGTTTATCTCTTTCAATAAATATTGCATCACCACCTTGCCCTGCTAAAACTACATTTCTAGGATTCCATGTGAATTTGTAATTCCATAAGTTATTGTCACTTTCAGGAGCAATTAATCCGCCTGTATAGGACTTGAACATAACTAGCTCATTGCCCTCATCTTTAATCTTATCAATTATTTTCATGGCACTCATATGATCAATTCCTGGATCAACGCCAATCTCATTCATAAATATTATTCCTAATCTTTTGACTTCATCATCAAGTTCATTCATTTGATCACTAATATAGGAGGCTGTTAAAAGACTTTTTTTGTGCTTTAAACATTCACTTGCAACCAAAGGATGAAATCTTGCAGGTAGCATAGAAATAACAATATCAGATTGAAAAATCTGCTCACTGCTGTTTGTTTTATTTAAAATATCAAATTTGATTGCTCTAATATTTGTATAGCCAGTTGCTAATTTCTTTGCGTTATTTATATCTATGTCTCCAATGGTTAGAAATAAATTTTCTTTTGAAGATTTATGCATTAAATATTTTACTATATAAGGTGTAGATTTTCCTGCTCCAATGATCAATATGTTTCTCATTTATTTTAAATAAAATATTAAGTAATATTACTAAAATAAAATTCTATTAATTAATAATTTTAGATTATTTTTACGAACTATTTATACAAATTTTAAAGTTATTTTCTATGAATAGCAACTCTAATATTTCAAGAAATATTTCCTTAGATATTTATGGGATACATAAAGCAAAAATAAATTACAATCTTTCTGTATCGGATCTGTATGAAATATCAATTTCAAAAAAATTAGGACAACTTACCAATGATGGAGTTCTATCAATAAATACTGGAAAATTCACAGGCAGATCACCGAAAGACAGATATATTGTTAAGGATGAGATAACTGAAGAAAAGGTTTGGTGGGGAGATATAAATATTCCAATAGATCAAACTTCATTTGAGAATTTATATAATAAGATAACAAAGCATCTATCAAACAAAGAGTTATACGTAAGGGATGCTTATGCATGCGCGAATAATGAATGCAAAATTAATATAAGAACTATTTGTGAAATTCCCTGGAGTGATATTTTTGTATATAATATGTTCCTTAGACCAGATAAGGCTTCAATTAAGGGTTTTAGGCCTGAATGGACCATAATTAATGCACCAAATTTCTATGCAGATCCATCAATTGACAATGTAAATGACAAAAATTTTGCAATAATTAACTTTACAAGTAAGGTTATAATTGTTGGAGGCACAGGCTATACAGGTGAAATAAAAAAAGGAATTTTTTCAGTTTTAAATTTTACTTTACCTACATACAAAAATGTGTTGCCTATGCATTGTAGTGCAAATACTGGAAGTAATGGGGATACATCTATTTTCTTTGGCTTGTCTGGTACTGGAAAAACGACCTTATCTACGGATAGTAGTAGAAAACTTATTGGAGATGATGAGCATGGATGGAATTCGAAAAACCAAATTTTTAATTTTGAAGGAGGATGTTATGCCAAGGTTATAAATCTATCTAAAGATAAAGAGCCTGAGATATATGATGCAATCAAACCCGGAGCTCTACTAGAAAATGTAATTATAGATGATACGCGTACTGTTGATTATAGTAACAAATCAATAACTCAAAATACAAGGGTTAGTTATCCAATACACTTTATTGAAAATATAATGACACCTTCACAAGGTGAAAATCCTAAAAATATCTTTTTTTTAACAGCAGATGCTTTTGGAGTTTTACCCCCAATATCAAAATTAAATCCTGCTCAGTCTGCATATCACTTCATATCTGGATATACATCAAAAGTTGCAGGAACAGAAGCAGGTATTAATGAGCCTGAACCATCATTTTCTGCATGTTTTGGAGCTCCTTTTATGCCATTACATCCAACTATTTATGCAAAAATGCTAATAAAGAAAATGAAAATGTCAAATGTAAATGTTTGGCTAGTAAATACTGGATGGACTGGGGGCCCATATGGTATAGGAAAAAGAATGAAATTAAAATATACAAGAGCAATGATCAATGCTGCAATGGATGGTGAATTAGACAAAATAAATAACAGGAATTATCATATTCATTCTGTTTTTAATGTTAAGCAGCCAAGAGAATGCCCAAATGTCCCTTCTAACATTTTGAGTCCTAGACAAACTTGGAATAATGATGAAGAATATTATAAAAAGGCATATATGTTATCCAACTATTTTATCAAAAATTTTGAAAAATTTAAGAAATTTGCTGATAAATCAATTTTAGATGGCGCTCCAAATACTAAATAGTTTTATATAGTCTATTTTTTGTTTGATTTAGAAATATAATTATCTAAAGCCATTGTCATAGAAGGAAATTTTGGAGAAGGAGCATAGATATCTACATTAAGACCTTTCTCTTCTACAGCTTTCTTTGTTATTGAACCAAAAACTGCAATTTTTGTTCCATTTTGTTTAAATTCTGGAAAGTTTTGAAATAGAGATTCAATTCCTGATGGACTAAAGAAAACTAAGATATCATATGTGACATCTGCTAATTGAGTTAGATCGCTTATTACCGTTTTATAAAATACACATCTTTTCCATTTTATATCAAGACTATCAAGAAGTTCAGGAACTTTAGGTTTTAGCTTATCTGTTGTAGGTAGTAAAAAATTTTCATCTTTATTATGCTTTGATATTATGGGACATAGTTCTTTAAATGATCTTTTACCAACATATATTTTTCTTTTTCTATAAACAACATATTTTTGAAGGTAGAAAGCTACAGCTTCTGATTGACAAAAATATTTCATAGAATCAGGAACTTTAAACCTCATTCTCTCACATACTCTAAAATAATGGTCAACTGCGTATCTGCTTGTTAATATTATAGATGAAAATTTAGATAAATCAACTTTTTGTAATCTGATTTCTTTAAGAGTTGCTCCTTTTACATGAATAAAGGGAATGAAATCAATTTTTAATTTCCTTTTTTTCTGAAGATCAAAATATGGTGAATTTACCAATGTTGGTTTAGGTTGTGAAACTAAAACTGTTTTTATCTTTGCCATCTTTTAATAACTAATATCTTCCCTACATAGAAAGAAAAAAATTATACAATAATAGATATGGTATAATTTCGAGTGTGCAAAGATACAAAATAAAATAAAACCAACTTTTTTTGATTGTTTTTTGGTGTAATATGAATGAATTTACATAAGCAGTTAATTTTAGTAATAATATGATATAAATGAAGATAAATAAGATATTTATACTTGGATTAAAAAAATATAATATTAGAACATTAATTGGGAGAATAATTAGTCCAATCAGGCTATTGTAGTTAATTTTTTCATTTAAATATAGGTTAGTTAACCATTGGATATTAAAAACCCACGAAATTACGATTTCAGTTAAATTTTTTAGTACCAAAAATGTTATTATAATTTGAATTATATCTATAAATTCCAGAAAATTAAATGATAATCTATTTCCATTGTATATTATATTATATATAAGGACAAATAAACCAAGTGAAACAATAAAGTTTATTTGTAAAAAGTAGTCAAATAGGTAGTATGTTATCTTTTCATACTTATATTTTTTTAAATAGGAACTATTCCAAAAGATTTTAAGAAGGGAATTAAATTTTTTATGATTATTATATTTAATTAGTGTTATTATAACTATAAGTGAAAGTATAATGACTGTAAATGCGTCTTTTAACAATATATCTCTGATCATAACGGCTAAATTATAGATAATAAATTATAAACTTTATCGTACAAATATTATATTTTTGCTTAAAAGATAAAATTAATGAATGATGTATTGATAATAATACCAACTTATAATGAGATTGAAAACATTGATAAAATAATTAAATCGATATTTGACCTGTATAATGGTGTAAATATTCTTGTAGTTGACGACAATTCCCCTGATCATACATCATCCAAAGTAATAGAGCTTCAAGCCATATATAAGCAACAATTATATCTTCAAATTAGAAAAGGAAAATCTGGGCTAGGGCCTGCATATATTCATGGATTTAAATGGGCTATAAAAAAAGATTATAATTTCATTTTTGAAATGGATGCCGATTTTTCTCATGACCCCCGTGACATTAAAGTTCTTTATAATAAGTGTAAGGAAGGATTAGCAGATATATGTATTGGGTCTAGATATAAAGAAGGAATTAATGTTGTAAATTGGCCTTTAGGAAGAATAGCGCTATCCTTATTTGCTTCATACTATGTTAGATTTTTTACGGGAATGAATATTAAAGATCCAACTTCAGGGTTTATATGTTATAAAAGGAATGTAATTGAGAAAATTAATTTAGATATGATTAAATTTATTGGATATGCTTTTCAAATTGAAATGAAATACAAATCTTATCTAAGTAAATTTAAAATTCTTGAGATTCCTATAGTATTTACAGATAGAAAATATGGTAAATCTAAGCTAGACGCTTCTATAATTAATGAAGCAGTTTTCGGAGTTATTTACATGAGAATTAAAAGTTTTTTCTCTACAGATTATTATGAAAAATAGTATATTAATCAAAAATGGAAGAATAATTAATGAAGGCAAAATATATCGGTCAGATATATATATTGAAGATGAAATAATTAAAGAAATATCTCCCTCCATTAGCCCGAAATTATCAGATACTATAACTATAGATGCTGAGAATAACTATGTTATCCCTGGACTAATAGATGATCAGGTCCATTTTAGGGAACCTGGGTTAACACATAAGGGTGATATTTACACGGAATCTAGAGCGGCAGTTGCAGGAGGAATAACTTCATTTTTGGAAATGCCTAATACAATACCCCAAACCATAACTCAAGATAAATTAAAGGAGAAATTCACAATTGCATCAAAAAAATCAATTGCAAACTATTCTTTTATGTTTGGGGGAACCAATGATAATATTAATGAAATATTAGAATTAGATTTTAAGGAAGTCCCAGCATTAAAAATATTTCTAGGATCATCTACTGGTAATATGCTCTTAGATAATCTTGATGCATTGGAGGAAATATTTCTAAAATGCAATTTGCCAATTGCTGTTCATTGTGAGGATGAAAATACAATAAGAGAAAATCTCAAACTATATACTGACATATACGGAGAAAATATTCCAATAAAATTTCATTCAAAAATTAGGAATGAGGAGGCTTGTTATCTTTCTTCATCCATGGCAATTGATTTGGCTAAAAAAACAGGTGCTAGATTGCATGTATTCCATCTTTCAACTAAAAAAGAAACTGATTTATTTTCAAATTCTATTGATTTAAAGGATAAAAAAATAACTGCTGAGGTATGTGTTCACCATTTAACTTTCAGTGAAGATGATTATGAAAAATATGGAACTAGAATCAAATGGAACCCTTCTATTAAGTCCTTAGTTGATCAAGATGGCTTGTGGGATGCTTTAAATGATGATAGAATAGATATTATTGCATCAGATCATGCACCACATACATATCAGGAAAAAAGCAATGAATATCTTAATTGCCCTTCTGGGGCCCCATTAGTACAACATTCTTTTGTTGCTATGTTAGAGGGGTATCATAATAATAAAATAAAATTGGAAAAAATTGTACAAAAAATGTGTCATAATCCTGCTATTTTGTATGAAATAGAAAAAAGAGGCTTTATTAAAGAAGGATATTATGCAGATATAGTTATTTTCAGTCCAAATAATCCATGGACTGTTAATAAGGGAAATATTTTATACAAATGCGGATGGTCTCCTTTTGAAGGAAATACATTTAGGTCTAGAATATCTCATACAATAGTTAATGGAAATATAGTTTATAATAATGATAAGATATTTGATAATAAATTAGGTAAAAAGTTAATATTTAATAGATGAAAAAAATATTTTTTGTAATTGTTATTTTATTTGGTTGTAATAAAAATATTCAAAAAACACCTATGCCAGATAACTTAATATCTGAAGAAAAAATGGTTGATGTTATTTATGAAATGACTTTAATAACTGTTTCTAAGGGGGTTAACAGAAGAATTCTAGAGAATAGTGGGGTTATTCCGGAAAAATACATTTTTGAAAAATATAATATAGACAGCTTACAATTTGCTTTGAGTAATGAGTTTTATTCAAATGACTTAAATAGGTATTTAGATATTTATAATAGAGTTAAGGCGAAGCTTCAGGAAAATAAACAGATAATTATAGATAGTATTGAGAATTACAAAAAGGATAGAGCTAAAAGAAGTTTAGAAATTGTAAAGAGAGAAAGATCAAGTACAATAGACAGTATTAAAATGAAAAGATCAAGGATGCCCTTGAAAACAAATGATTAATCAATTACCTTTGATTATATTTAATTAAATGAAATCAAATAATTTTATTGATGAAATTAAATGGAGAGGCATGATTCATGATATCATGCCCGGTTTTGAGGATTTCTTGAAAGGGAACATAAGATCTGCTTATATTGGTTTTGATCCCACTTCAAATTCACTACATATAGGGCACTTAGTTCCAATAATGTTATTAGCACATTTTCAAAGATCTGGTCATCGCCCAATTGCATTAGTAGGGGGTGCAACAGGAATGATTGGTGATCCTTCTGGAAAATCATCAGAGAGAAATTTACTTGATGAAGCAATTTTGAAAACTAACCAAAAACAAATTAAGGATCAGTTAGCTCATTTTTTAGATTTTGATGAGTCTAAATCTAATGCCGCATTATTGTTAAATAATTTAGAATGGATGAAAGGATTAACATTCCTAGATTTTATTCGCGATGTAGGCAAGCATATGACGGTTAATTATATGATGTCAAAAGATTCTGTGAAAAATAGAATCTCTAATGATGAAGCTGAAGGAATGAGTTTTACTGAGTTTTCTTATCAGTTGGTCCAAGGATATGATTTTCTTTATTTGTACAAGAATTTTGATTGCTCCATTCAAATGGGAGGAAGTGATCAATGGGGAAATATTACTAGTGGAGCTGAGCTAATAAGAAGAATGGATAATGGAAAAGGCTATGCCTTAACTTGCCCATTAATTACAAAATCTGATGGCAGTAAGTTTGGCAAAACACAACAGGGGAATATTTGGCTTGATCCCAAGAAAACTTCTGTTTTTAAATTTTATCAATATTGGTTGAACACCTCAGATGAAGATGCTGAAAAGCATATAAAAATATTTACATTTTTGACTGAAGAAGAAATAAAAAAAATAGCCTCAGAACATAAGAAGGCCCCACATTTAAGAGTTCTTCAGAAGACACTCTCTAAAGAAATTACCTCGATTGTACATTCTGACGAGGCATATGAAAATGCTCTAAAGGCTTCAAATATATTGTTCAGCAATAATTTTAAGGAGGATATTGAGGCTATAGATGAATCAATTTTTCTTGAAATATTCGAAGGGGTTCCGCAATATGAAATAGAATCATCTATAATTAATAAAGGTTTAGATATGATCTCAGCCTTATCTAATACTACAAATTTTCTTCAATCTAATTCAGAAGCTAGGAGAGCTTTAAGAGAAAACTCAATTTCAATCAATAAGAATAAAGTAAATGAGGACTATCTAATTGATAAAAAGGACTTAATAAGTAATAAATACATAATATTAAATAAGGGGAAAAGAAATACTTATATTATCAAAGTAGTATAGATTTAATCAATCAGCAGATTGCATCCTCTTTGATCAGAATTGTCTAATCTTCCAAGAATCTCAAAATTACCATCTTCATCTAATTTACCAAGATCATCTGTTGCTATAAATGAACAAGAATTATAATTGGCTAGATCAATTATGTTTATCCCTCCAATTTTATTATCAGTTTTAATATTCATTGGATCTTCTGATTCCCTTATATAGATTTTCATCCATGGCGGGCATTTGAATTTTTCATTATTTATTGAATAGGCTTGAGACATTAATTCAGTCATTCCATATTCGCTATTAATATTTTTAACCCCAAAACCAATTTTCAGCATTTTATGTAACTCACTTTTAATTAATTCCTTTCTTTTCCCTTTCATCCCCCCTGTTTCTATTATTGTGGTTTTTTTTAATTTAAAATTGTGGAATTCAATTAAATTTAAAAGCGCATATGAAACTCCAAAAAGAATAGTTTTTTTATTTCCTTCTTCTAGATAAAGTATTTTTTCCTTTAATTCTTTATAATCATTAAGATAGAACCCGCTATTTCTGTTTTTTGATTTTTCAATTAGGTGATTTACCATATATATTAGTGATGAATTCTTATTCTCAAAGTATGTAGGTAATAGAGCTATTATATTATATTTAGATGGATGTCCATAGAAATCCATAAATATTTTAAGAAAACAATCTTCATAAAGTTTTAAATCTATAATGTGGTGTTTGCTCAAATTATCTTTTGTAGTACCACTACTATAAAATGTCTTTTGTATTGGTTGATTAGAAGAAACTATTTTATGTGTTTTAAAAAATTGAATAGGAAAAAATGGAATTTCAGAAGAAGATTTGATATTGCTTGAATTTTTGCCTGTCAAGTTGCAAAATTCTCTATAAATAGTATTATTCTGAAATTGGTAATTAAAGATTTCTATTGAGTTTTTTTCAAATTCATTTGGGGATGTAATATTTAATATTTTCTTTGAATCAATCACACCTTAAATATAAATGAAAAAGAGCATTAAATTAATAATGCTCTTTAATTACTATGCTAAAAGTTAATATCATCTTTTTTATTTAAATCTAATTTTATAAGTTGGTATCTTTATAAATAGTAAAAAAATTATGAATCCTGAAGATTTTAAAATTTTGCTTGTTGATGATGAGTCTGATATTTTAGAAATAATTTCTTATTCTCTAAAAAGTGCTGGTTATAATGTATGTACTGCAAAAAATGGAATTGAAGCTGTAAAGCAAGCAGAAAAGATGAAACCTCATTTAATTATTTTAGATGTAATGATGCCTAAAATGGATGGGATCGAAGCTTGTGAGATAATAAGAAAAACACAAAAAATAAAACACACATTAATTACTTTCCTATCCGCCCGTGGAGAAGATTATAGTCAAATAGCAGGATTTAATGCTGGTGCTGATGATTATATTACAAAGCCTATAAAACCTAAAATTTTATTAAGCAAAGTTAAATCGCTGCTTAGAAGAATTTCATTAGATCAAGTTGAAATTATAGAAATTGGAAATTTAATTATTGATAGGTCTAGTTATAAGGCTTCTTGTAAAGGAAAAGAGATAAATTTACCAAGAAAGGAATTTGAATTGTTATATTTGTTAGCATCCAAGCCAGGGAAAGTATTTAAAAGAGATTATATTCTTGAATCAGTGTGGGGCAGGGATGTTGTAGTGGGAGACAGGACTATTGATGTTCATATTAGAAAACTTAGAGAAAAAATAGGAGATAATTTTTTTAAAACTGTTAAAGGTGTTGGGTATAAATTTGTTGTTTAATGCCGATAAGAAAAACACAAAAAAGCCCTTATCAATTTGCTTTGATTTCTGCTAGTTTAATAGCCTTAGCTAGTTATCTTATTCTTTTAATATATTCGTCAGCTTCAGTAATTATTTCTTTGTTGATTTTCTTAATCTCTTTTATTATCATACAATATAGAATTCAAGGTTTTTTATTTAAGAGAGTTAAGGAATTATATCAAGATTTAGACATGCTAGATTCATCTCAAATTAATAAATCTACAATTTCAACAGATATGGATTCATTGATGCAAAATATTGAAGAGTTTGCAAAAGATAAAAAAATAGAAATAGAAGCATTAAAGTTAAAAGAACAATATAGAAAGGAATTTATTGGAAATGTAGCACATGAACTTAAAACTCCAATCTTTACAATTCAAGGATATATTTCAAATTTATTAGATGGAGCAATGAATGATAGAGAGCTTTTAAATAAGTATTTAAAACAGACGGATAATAGTATTGAACGATTAACTTATATAATAAAGGATTTGGATCTAATTACTCAATTAGAATCTTCTACATTGAATTTAAATATTTCTAGTTTTAATATGATTGATTTAATTACTAATATTTTTGATCAACTTGAAATTAAGTCATCTAAAAGGAATATAAAATTAGTTTTTGATAAAAAATATAATAATGAAATCTTAGTTTCTGCTGATAAAGAAAGAATTGTGCAAGTCCTTACTAATTTGTTAGTGAATTCTATTAATTATGGGAGGGATAAAGGAACTACTGAAGTTAGCATTAGTGATTTGACTGAGGAAAAATTGATTGTAAGAGTAACAGACAATGGAGAAGGAATTTCTGAGGAGCATTTGCCTAGATTATTTGAGAGATTCTATAGAGTAGATATTAGCAGGAGCCGCAAACATGGTGGTTCAGGTCTTGGACTAGCAATTGTTAAGCATATTATCGATGCTCATAATGAAAACATATATATAAATTCTAATCCTAGTGTTGGAAGTGAGTTTTCATTTACTTTACAAAAATCTTTATAAAGCTCATAATTCTATAATTCAAACATTATATTAAAAATCAAAACAATAATTGGGTAGTAAGAATAAATTAAAAAGGTTTAAAGAAAATGAAGGGTTTAATAATGTATTTCAACCCTCAAGAGAAGATTTACTTAATGACAAGTTTAATCTTAAGGGGAATTGGAACAGGTTAGCTTTTAAAAATAGCAATCCTATCGTTGTTGAACTTGGCTGTGGTAAAGGTGAATATACAGTAGGACTTGCAAGAATGTTCCCCGAAAAAAATTTTATTGGAATAGACATAAAAGGCGCTAGATTTTGGAAGGGAGCTAAAACTTCTTTATCTGAAAAAATTAATAATGTACTTTTTGTCAGAGCTCAAATTGAGTTGATAGAAAATATTTTTTTAATGGATGAAATTAATGAGATATGGATAACTTTTCCAGATCCACAAATTAAATATAAGAGAACCAAGCATAGATTAGTTAACATAGATTTTTTAAACAGATATAAAAATATTTTAATTAAAGGTGGGATAATAAATTTGAAGACGGATAATGAATTTTTGCATGGCTATTTAATTGGATTAATTCAAGGTATGGGAGATGAGATAATATATTCAAACCATGATATATACAATTGTTCTGGGGCTCCTATAGAAGCAACTGCAATTCAAACATATTATGAGAGCTTATATTTAACTGAAGGCAAGCCAATAACCTATTTAAAATTCAGATATAATGACTAAGCAAATGAATTCCAGAAATGAATCATTTTTTAATAAGGTTTATACTATTGTAAAAAAAATTCCACATGGGAAGGTTACAACATATGGATTAATTGCAAGACATTTGGGGACATCTAAAAGTGCAAGAATTGTTGGTTATGCAATGAATTCATCTCATAAATTTTCAAATATTCCAGCTCATAGGGTTGTTAATCGTAATGGACTTTTAACTGGAAGACATCATTTCTTTGGTTCTTCACTTATGCAGGAATTATTGGAGAATGAAGGAGCAATTATAATAGACAATAAAATCAAAAATTTCAAAGATATTCTATGGGATCCATCAACCAGGAAATAAATAAATAAATCATATTATATTTGTATTAATTAAAGAACATTTGAAACTATCAAAAAAAAATATTATTTCATTATTTGAAGATTCTAAATCTAGATATTTCACAATAAAAAATGTTGTGATTTTCGATAAGGATGTTATTATTGATATAAGTATTAATAATCCAACACTTCAAGCTAGAAAAAAAGTAGAATCTTCAATTAAGGGTTCAATTACTCAAAAATTTGGAGATAAAATAAATATCCAAATAAACACTAAAATTGAAAAGCCAGTAAATGATGTAAATCAAATTAAGGGAAAGCCAATTCCTGGGATAAATAATGTAATTGCAGTAGCTTCGGGTAAAGGTGGAGTAGGTAAATCAACAGTTACATCCAATATTGCAGTTTCTTTAAATAGTATGGGATTCTCAGTTGGTATTTTAGACGCAGATATATACGGTCCATCAATTCCAATTATGTTTGATGTTACTAATTCAAGACCACTTTCAGTTAACATTGATGGAAAAAACAAAATGAGTCCAGTTGAAAGTTATGGGATTAAAATTTTGTCTATAGGATTTTTTACAAAAAGTGATCAAGCTGTAATTTGGAGAGGACCAATGGCAACAAAAGCATTAAATCAAATGATTTTTGATGCAGCTTGGGGAAACTTAGATTTTTTACTAATTGATTTACCTCCTGGTACAGGAGATATTCATCTAAGCATATTACAAGCTCTGCCTGTAACAGGTTCAATAATTGTTAGCACTCCTCAAAATGTTGCTTTGTCAGATGCGAGAAAAGGAGTTGCTATGTTTAAACAAAAAAGTATTAATGTCCCTGTTTTGGGAATTGTAGAAAACATGTCGTATTTTACTCCTGAAGAATTGCCAAATAATAAGTATTATATTTTTGGAAGAGATGGAGCAAAAAATCTAGCAAGTGATCTGGAAGTTCCATATTTAGGCGGAGTGCCTATAATTCAGAGTATTAGGGAAGCTTCCGACTATGGCCACCCAGCTTCATTGCAAAAAGAGTCATTAATATCAAATTTGATGGAAGATATTACTAGAAATATGGTTTCAGAACTTGTAAAAAGAAATAAAAATTTGCCACCATCAGAGTCTTTAAAAATAACTACTATGGCAGGTTGTTCTGCAGTAAATAAATAAATATGGAAAAATCTAATTTAAAAGACAGAATTGAAACAGCTTTGGATGAGATTAGACCTTTTCTAGAAAATGACGGCGGAGATATTTCATTGATAGAAGTTGAGAATAAAACAGTAAAGGTTAGATTTGAAGGAACTTGCACTACATGTTCTGTTAATCAGATGACTTTAAAATCTGGTGTTGAGATGACAATAAAAAAACATGCTCCAGAAATAGAAAATATAGTAAACATTGGAATTAACATTTGATTAATGATTAAAACTGATATAATAATTATTGGTGCAGGTCCTGCAGGTTTATTTGCAGTTTTTGAGGCAGGACTTTTAAAATTAAGATGCCATTTGATAGATATACTTCCAAACCCAGGAGGTCAATGTTCTGAACTTTATCCAAAAAAACCTATATATGACATTCCAGGGCATCCTGAAATTTTAGCTGGTGATTTAGTCGAAAATTTATTAAACCAATGCAGTCAATTTCAGCCTGGATTCACATTGGGAGAAAGTGCAGAAAAAATAAATAAAAATTCGGAAGGATTATTTACAGTTGTTACTGATAAAGGGACTGCCCATCAAGCTCCAGTGGTTGTTATTGCTGGTGGATTAGGTGGTTTTCATCCAAGAAAACCAATTATTAATAATATAGAGTCTTATGAAGAAAAAGGCATTTCTTATTTTATTAAAGATCCAAACCTATATAAAAACAAAAATGTACTTATTGCTGGTGGTGGGGATTCGGCTTTAGATTGGACAATAGAATTAGCGAATATTGCATCTAATGTTACCCTAATTCATAGGAGAAATGAATTCAGAGGAGCTTTGGATTCAGTAGAGAAAGTCCAGGAATTAAAAAATAAAAATAAAATTAAACTTATAACTCCTGCAGAAGTTGTTTCTCTAATGGGAGATGATAAGTTAAAAAGTGTTGAAATTAAAATTGAAAACTCAGAAAATATAACACTGAATGTAGATTGTTTTATTCCACTTTTTGGATTAACTCCAAAACTAGGACCAATACATGATTGGGGTTTAGAAATAGAAAAAAAATCAATAAAGGTTGACAATACTTTAAATTATCAGACTAATGTTCCTGGAATATTTGCAATAGGTGACATTAATACTTATCCGGGCAAATTAAAATTAATTTTATGCGGATTTCATGAAGCTGCTATGATGTGTCGGTCAGCGTATAAAATAATTAATCCAGACAAAAAGCTTGTTTTAAAATATACAACAATTTCGGGTGTGAGTGGTTTTGACGGATCAATAAAAAAAGCTCAACCTCTTGTTAGAAAATCAATAGATTAAATTTTAAATATAAAATCGATAAATTCGTATGAGTATGTTTCTTCATTTATATCCGTCTCCATATATTCTCTTTTTTGACTCCAGGATTTTTTTTGGTTAGTTATTTTCTCTTGAACAGCATCTCCTAATTCAATTCTTTTTTTGATTACAGTCATAGTTTTCTTAATCATTTATATATTATTTAAATGCATTTAATCCTGTAATATCTAATCCAGTAATTAGTAAATGAATATCATGCGTGCCTTCATATGTAATTACACTTTCAAGATTCATCATATGCCTCATAATTGAGTAATCCCCAGTAATTCCCATTGCACCTAAAATTTGTCTTGATTCTCTTGCTATTTTAATAGCCATTTCAACATTATTTCTTTTAGCCATAGATATTTGTGCTGAAGTTGCTTTATCCGCATTTTTTAACATACCAAGCCTCCATGCTAAAAGTTGTGCTTTAGTAATTTCAGTTATCATTTCAGCTAATTTTTTCTGTTGTAATTGGAATCCTGCAATTGGTTTACCAAACTGAATTCTCTCTTTACTATATCTAAGAGCTGTATCATAGCAATCCATGGCAGCTCCAATTGCACCCCATGATATTCCATATCTAGCAGAATCTAAACATCCTAAAGGAGCACCTAATCCAGATTTATTAGGGAGCAAATTTTCTTTAGGAACTTTAACATTATTGAATATTAATTCTCCTGTCGAACTTGCCCTTAAAGACCATTTGTTATGAGTCTCAGGAGCACTAAACCCTTCCATGTCTCTTTCAATAATTAATCCATGAATTCTTCCTTTTTCATTTTTTGCCCATACAATTGCTATATCTGCAAATGGAGAGTTTGAAATCCAAAGTTTAGCACCATTTAATAAAAAATGATCTCCCATATCTTTAAAGTTTGTAATCATGTCGCTAGGATTTGACCCATGATCAGGTTCAGTTAAGCCAAAACAACCCATAAATTCTCCTGATGCTAATTTTGGAAGGTATTTTTTCTTTTGATCTTCACTACCATATTTCCATATTGGAAACATAACAAGTGATGATTGAACTGAAGCTGTTGATCTAATTCCTGAGTCTCCTCTTTCTATTTCTTGCATTAATAAACCATATGAGATATGATCAAGCCCTGCACCACCATATTCTTCAGGGATATAAGATCCAAATGCACCTATATCAGCTAGGCCTTTAATAAGTTGATCAGGGAATTTTGCTTTTTGTGCGTATTCTTCAATTATAGGCGAAACAGATTTTTTCACCCAATCACGGGCAGAGTTTCTTATTAATTTGTGTTCCTCAGTTAATAATTCATCAAGATTATAATAGTCTGGAGCTTGAAAAAGATCTTGTTTCATTTTATGAAAATTATACAATGCAAATTTAGTTAATGCTTATTTAAGTTTAAGTTTTTTTTAGAATAAATTATTGATGCTTTTTTATTGGGTGTTAATAAAATCAGAAATTAAATTATGAAAATGATGAACTCCTTTTTCTTTAGTTGGAGAAAATCTTCCTGTATTATAAAATGATGAACTTATTCCCTTTTGAACATTTTGAACAACATGTTCATCTTCCATCTCAACTTTATCTAAATCTCCACTAGCTCCTAAATTTAATTTAGATTCATCAAATACATATGACCTGAAAATAATTTTTGTATGAGACATATCCTGGGGCTCAACTAAATTAACAGATATTCCCCAAGGATAAACATTTAACATTAGGTTTGGAAAAACCCAATAATAATAAGCGGCTATTTTCTTGCCACTATCAATATGACCTTTAGGAAAAACAAAACAATCATCCTCGCCAGATGCATAACCAACTTGTAGATTGAAGTAATCATAGATCTCTGTATCATAATTTTCATAATCTAAAACTACATCAAGATCTTTATGAACAAAAGGGACATGGAATCCTTCAAGATAATTATCACAATATAAAGCCCAATGTGCATCTATTTCATAATTTTTTGACAGAGATTCTTTAATACATAACTTATTAAGAGGAAGGAAGCCAACTCTATCTTCAATTTGATTTAATACTTGGTTTAAATCAAATAATGGATTTAAACCAACAAAAAGTAATCCATGCCAGTTTATTAAGGGAAATTGATGAAGATTATCACATTCTCTAGGAAACCCTATTGTTTTATCAAACTCTGGCATATATTCAAATATTCCTTTATTATTAAATCTTCTTCCATGGTACTTGCAAACTATTTTTTTTGTTTTACATGGCTCATCAATTAAAATATTACCTCTATGTGAACATACATTGCTTATGCAATTAATCTTTTCATCTTCTGATCTAGTTAATAAAACAGGCTCAGTAAGAAAGTTGTCTAAAATAGTTATTGGATATGCAGAATTTTTTTTAATAATACTTTGATCACCAATCCATTGCCATGATTTTAAAAATAATTTTTCTTTTAGTATTTCAAAAGTTTCAGAATTTTTATAAAATAATGCAGGCAATGTTTCAGCTTTTGTAATATCAGAATCTATAAAAATCTTGGTCTTCATTACTTACTATAATAATTACTTTAAATATAAGTCAATAAGTCCATTTGGTGCAGAAATATATATAGTTTTATTTTCTCTATTTATTGTTTCAATTATATTATCATTAATAGGTATTAAAATTTCTCCCCCCTTATTTTTAACAATAAAAACACTTTGTGATGAATTGTCATCCACTTTTATAATTAACCCTATATCTCCATAATTTGAATCCACTACATTGTATCCTATAATTTCATGGTAATAGAATTTTTTGCCTTGTAATTTAGGTAAATTTTCTAGTGGTAAATAAACTTCCTTATTTATCATAGAAGAAGCTTCCTGTTCAGAATTAATATCTTCAAACTTTATTCTTAAAGTTGATTTTTTTTGGAATGTAGATTTTTCAATAAAATAAGGAATAAGTTTTCTGTTTATATTTATAAATACTGACTGTAAATTTTCATATACTTCAGGTTCATCAGTATCTAAATTTATTATAAGCTCTCCTTTAAAGCTATACTTTTTTGTAATTTTCCCTAAATAAAAACAATCCTTTATCTCCATAGCTTTTTAGCTACAACAAAATATTAGTAGGAATAAATTTAAAAATTAATTTGTAGAATTAGCTATTCTTCCTTAGCCGAGTCTTCTTCAGCAGGTTTCTCTTCAGCAGGTTTCTCTTCGGCTGGTGCTTCTTCAGCAGGTTTCTCTTCGGCTG